>CAUJIK010000075.1 GCA_963205255.1 Pseudomonadota bacterium | reverse complement strand
GAGAATATCGACTTGCTCACGATCCTGTGTTCGATTGCGGTTGGTATGCCGGTGGCGTCGATGCCGGCGCGGACGCGACTGAGGCTGAATGGCCGATAGTAGCCGCCGCGCATGTCGTCTTCGCGTGTCCATACGGTCTTGACCGGCCGGCCCATGCCATTGGCCACATGCACGGCCTCGACGGTGAAATCGGAGACACCACTGCCGCGCCGCCCGAAGCCGCCGCCAAGGTAGGTCGTATGCAGCTTCACTCTGGCAGGCTCGATGCCCAGTGCCTCGGCGGCAAGCCGCCGGTCCTGAGTCTGGTTCTGTGTGCCGACCCAGATTTCGCAGCCATCTGGCGTGACGTGTGCCGTACAGTTGAGCGGCTCCATGCAGGCATGCGCCAGGTACGGGAATTCATACTCGATCTCGATGCGTTTGCTGGCGGATGCGAGCGCGTGCTGCGTATCGCCCACACTGCTGGCGATGGCGCCGGGGCGGTCCAGCAATTGCCGCCACTGGTTGCGCAAGGTCGCGGTGGACTCCCCCTCGGCCGTGCCATGCTCCCACTGCAGCGTCAGCGCCTCGCGGCCGCGCATGGCCGCCCAGGTATGGCTGGCGTAGACCGCGACCCCGCTTGGAACCGGCCGAACATCCACTACGCCGGGCACGGCTCTGGCGGCGGTCGCGTCGAAGCTGACGAGCCTGCCGCCGAACACGGGCGCACGTGCGACCACCGCCGTCAGAAGGCCAGGCAGGTCGATGTCCATGCCGAACTTCGCGCGGCCCGTGACCTTGTCGGGTCCGTCCAGGCGATGCTGCGGGTGTCCAATGTACTTGAATCGCGACGGATCCTTCAGGGCGGCATGCGGCGGCAGCGGCAGCTTTGCGGCGAGCGTCGCGAGTTCGCCGTAGCGCGCGCTGCGCGTGCCGTCGGTGATGCGGCCGTTGTTGCTGCGCAGCCGGTCCACATCGACGTTCCAGCGCCGTGCCGCGGCCGCCAGCAGCGCGGCGCGCGCGGTCGCGCCCACCTTGCGCAGCGAGTCGAAGGTAGTCCAGGTGCTCATGCTCACGCCGGTGAGCTGCTCGCCCAGAAGAGGATTGTTGAACGCCGGATCGACGCCGGCGAACTCCACGCGGATGCGCTGCGGATCGATGTCCAGCTCCTCGGCAACCGGTATCACCAGTCCCGTATGGACTCCCTGGCCCATTTCCGATTTGCCGATGATGACCGTGACCACATCGTCGGCGCCGATGCGGAGGAATGCATGCGGCTGGAATTGCGGAGGTCCGAGGGCATCCGGCACCGCAGGCCCTTGCCTGGGCGCGCGCCCGTACAGTCGCGCGGTGGCGAGCTCCCCGGCGGCCAAGGCTATGCCGATGATGAACTGGCGCCTTCCGGTGCCGCCGGCGTTGCCGGTATGGCCGGCAGTGCTCAAGCCCGGGCCCTGCCGCGCAGCAACGCAGCCGCACGATGAATGGCGCTGCGAATTCTGGGGTATGTACCGCAGCGACAGATGTTGCCGCTCATGGCCGCATCGATGTCTGCGTCGTTCGGCGCGGCATTGCGCGCCAGCAATGCCGCCGCCGACATCAACTGGCCGGAGTGGCAGTAGCCGCACTGTACGACGTCGAGTTCGAGCCAGGCCTGCTGCAGGGCATGCGTGCCATCGGCGGACAGACCTTCGATGGTGGTGACGCGGCCGCCGGTGACGGCCGACAAGGGCGTGACGCAGGAGTGGATGGGCCGGCCATCGAGGTGCACGATACAGGCGCCGCACAGCGCCTTGCCGCAGCCGTATTTGGTGCCGTACAGCTTGAGCAGGTCGCGCAGAGCCCAAAGCAGCGGCATTCGCGGGTCGGCATCCAGCTCATGGCGTGCGCCGTTCACGTTGATGGTTAGCACGGCCGTTCCTCCCTACTATGCGATCCGCCATCGGGCCGTGAATGGCCGGGCCGGGTGCAATGCCAGGCGCCTCCCGAATCCTGAGCGCTGCATGCGGGCATGCGCCTACACGGCAGAGGGCGCCTTCAATGCCTGCTCGATCAGGAAGGCGTCGGTCAGCAGTGCGCGCAGGTGCACCGAGGCGTTCAGGTTGTCGACCAGCAATGAACCGATTGCGCCACGATGCAATACAAGACCGATGGCGCCGCGCGCGGCGCCGGCATCGCGCTCCACGGCGTCGAGGAAGGCCGGGATACCGGATCCGCACGCGGCGGCTTCGGACAGTATCCGGCGTGCCTCGTCGGCGAAGCCATCCAGTGCCCGGTGCATGCTGGTGAGGTGGTGCCGGGCCTCGCTACCATGCTCGTCCTGGCGTCCCTGGGCGGCGTAAGCCAGCAGGTACTCGTAGCTGCGCTCGATCTGGTCGATCCGCGCGGCAAGATCCGCGACCTCACTCGCCACGCTGCACCCGCTGCTCGTCGTGATACTGGCGCAGCTCGTCGCGCGTCATTCCGCCGCTGATCATCGCGCGAAGATACATGCGCTTCTCGGGGCGCAGGCTGAAGTACATGTGCACCATGACGAGGAATAGCGACAGGAAGGCCGCAAGGTCGTGCAGCACGGTCAGCCAACCCCAGGTACTCAGGCTGAAGCGGTACGGGTCGCGCTCGAAGAACGGTGTGCCAGCCTTGATCATCAGCGGGACACCGGTGCCGATGGCGGTCAGCAGCGCCATGGCAAAGGCGGTGTGGGTCAGCTTCTGCGCGATGCTGTACTTGCCCGGACGCGCGCCAGCGAGCTCGGCCAGGTCTGCCGGTCGCGGCACGACGATGCGCAGCTTCTTGCGCAGCGCGGCACGCAGGATGTGGAACAACACCGCCCCGGAGAGCAGGATGCCTGCGATCCAATGCACCTCCACCCAGGCGAAGCGGATGCCGATCACCGGCAGCAGGCTCGTGGCCAGCAACACGAGCATTGTCACGGCGACGAGCCAGTGGAACAGCCGGTCGATGCCGGCATGGCGCGTGACGCGGCCGTGGGACTCCGCAGCATCGCCACCGGCGGCGGAGCGCGTCGACGCGGCGAGCTCCACGCCGGCGGGAGGATACTGCGCGGCCATGGTCTAGCCCTCCCGCCTGCGGCGCCGTCTCGCCGCCAGCGTGCGCACGACCAGGTGGCCCATGATGACAGCGACGCCGGCCCAGAATGCCACCGGCAGCAGGTTCCAGGACAGCCCGTTGACCAGCTGGCGACCCCATTCGTCATGGCCCATGCGGAAGATGCTCATGGGTTCAAGCTCCTTGCGCATCGCGGATCGCGCGACGGACCAGATTCTCCGTCAGCGGGATCTTGAAGTGGTTGTAGTTCAACGGACGTGCACCATCGACGGCCACGCTCGCAGCACGCTCCGCGCTGTCCTCGCTGCGCTCACGGCCAACCACGGCACGTTCGGCGGCATGCAGCCGCCAGGGCACGCAGGCCACGGCGCCGGCGACCAGGCGCGCATCGGCCACACGTTTGCCGTCCATGCGAAAAGCCGCGGCAATGGAGACCAGAGCGAAGTCCCATGCGGCGCGGTCCGCCACCTTCTCGAAGTAGAACATCGCTCCGGACCAGATCGCCGGCACGCGCACGGTGGTGAGGATCTCGCCGGGTCGCAGTGTCGTCATGGCCCGGATGTTGATCGCGGGACCGACGAGAAACTCCGAGATGGGCACGATGCGCTCACCCGCACGGCTACGCAGCACCACGCTCGCATCCAGCGCGGTTAGCGCCGTGGCGGTGTCCGACGGTGACACTGCGACACAACGGCTGGCGCCGAGGATCGCATGCTCGCGGTTCTGCCCTTCCGGCGTGTCCGCATAGCAGATGTTGCCGCCGGCACGGTAGCAGTCGACCCCGTGGCGGTAATACCAGCAGCGCGTGTCCTGGCACAGATTGCCGCCGAGTGTGCCGGCGTTGCGGATCTGCGGGCTGGCTACCCGGCCTGCCGCCCGCGCCAGCAGCTCGAACTTCTCACGTATCAAGGGGTGGGCTTCGATGTCGGTCAAGGTGGTCAGTGCCCCGATCTCGAGCCCGCCGCCTGCGGATTCGCGCACGCCTTTCAGTTCGTCGATCGCACCCAGATCCACGACCGCGGCCGTGCGCCGGGTGCGGTTCTTCAACCAATCGAAGCTGTCCTGGCCGCCGGCCAGGATCCACGCCTGCTCGTCGAGACGCGAGGTCAGCTCCAGCGCCGCGGCCACCGAGTCCGGCTGGTAGAGATCGAAGTGGGGCATCATGTCCCTCATCGAACACCTCTCACTGGCAGTTGGTCTGCAGCGGCCCGTGCGTCGGTGGCCGACCAGCGACATGGTTGATGATCATGTCCGCGACCACCGGCGTACGGTTGAACACGTGTCCTCCGAGTGCATCGGAGATCGCGCACAGCAGCGCCGAGCCGGCGCAGCCGAGCAGCGGCTCGCCGATGCCCTTGGTGCCCAGCGGGCTGGAGGGGTCGGGTTTGTCCACAGCCGTGACGCGCATCGCGCGCGGGCAGTCGCCATAGGTCGCCGGTTTGGCCTGGTAGAAGCCGACGCTCGCCGGCAGGCCGTTCTGCGGGTCGTAGACCATGCGCTCCAGGCCCGCAATCGACAGTCCCTGGATGCCACCACTCTTGACCTGCGTCTCCAGGCCCGCCGGGTGGATGACGGTGCCGCAGTCCGCTACGGCGACATAGTCGAGAATCGCGTACTTGCCCGTTTCCAGGTCGAGTTCGATCTCGATGAATGCAGCGGCGAAGGACTAGGGGGCGCCGAGCACCGGCAGGGTGTCATTGGCCTCGCCCACGAGCCCCGTGCCTGCGAGCGCAGTGGCGGACAGCTTCGTCATCGGGTCGATGTCGGTCGGCAGCTCGTGTCCATCGAAGCGGCCACCAAGCGCGATCGCCGCCCGTGCGGCCTGGCCATAGGTCATGCCGGTGCCGGGCTTGTCCTTGCGGAAGACGCGCCTGCCATCGTAATCATACTGCTCAGGTCTGCCGCCGAGATTCCTCGAGGCGATTTCCTTCATCTTGTTCAGCAGATCCATGGTGGCCACGTAGTTGGTGCGCGCCATGGTGAAGTTCGTGTTGCTGCCGAACTGACCACTGTTCCAGGGCAAATGGCGGCGGCTGTCGCCTCGCTCGATGATGCAGTCCTCCCAGTCCATGCGCAGGACCTCGGCGGCAATGCGCGACGTGCTGGAGTGGGAAAAGGTGCCAAGGTTGCCGATGCCGGTGTGAATGTGCAGCTTGCCATCCGGTGTGAGGCAGACGAGGCCGTCGAATCCGAAGAACCCGCCTGGATGGTAGGCCTGTCCCACGCCCACGCCCGTGACCTTGCTGCCCTGCCGCCGGCCGGAACGCGCCTTGCGTGTCTCCCAGTCGAACAGTTCCGCGCCCTTGTTCAGCGCGTCCTGCAGATAGCAACTGGAAACAGGCCTGCGCTTCGGGCCGACGCCGCTGTTCATGCCCGGCGCGTTCAGCAGCCGGATGGCGAGGCGATCGATCGCCAGGGCGCGTGCGGCCTTGTCCAGCAGCGGCTCCACGACATGTGCAATCTGGTTGTAGCCCGGACCGCGCTGTGCGCCGCGCAGTGGCGAGTTCGCAAACACGGGCATGCCGCGCCACCGCATGGACTCCGGCTGGTAGACCAGCGACAGGGCATCGCCCGCATTGCGGAAGTCCCAGAAGCTGATGTAGGCGCCGTTCTCCTGAATGACGTAGAGATCAGCGGCGAGCAGGCGGCCGTCCGCGGCGAATCCGAGCCGCACACGCCCTTGAAATCCAGACCGCGCCGAACCGTTGTAGTACTCCTCGGCACGGCTGACGCGAAGCATCACCGGACGATTGATCTTCTTCGACATCAGTGCGGGCAGTGCCTGCAACGGATAGGCGCTGCCCTTGGAACCGAAGCCTCCACCGCAGTTCTCGGCGATCATCACCAGATCCGTAGGCGGGATGCCGATCATTTCGGCGAGCGCCGGATGCACGTATGTCTGGCTCTGTGCCGATACGTGCGCGTAGCACTTGCCGCCCTGCCAGTAGGCCATCGCCGAACGCGGTTCCATGCTGTGATGGGAGTTGCTGGCGTGGACGAACGTCTCATCCAGAACGAGCTTGCACTTCCCGAAGGCGGCGTCGACGTCGCCGTAGGCCCACTCCTGCGCCGCCTTGCCCATCGGCAGCTTGCCGCTCCCTGCTTCGCTGAAGTCCGCTGCGGTCCACTTCATCAACTGGAGCTTCACGCCCATGGCGCCGACATTACCGTCGCTGCGAGCGTCGGGCCGGTCCGGATGCAGGCTCTGCAGCGGGTCGACGTGGAAAGGCAGCGGCTCCCAATCGATGCGTATCTTCTCCATGGCATCCTGGGCCGTGGTCTCGTCCTCGGCTGCCAGCAGCAGCACCGGCGCTCCGACATACATCGGCTCGTTGGTCAGCAGCGGCGCCCTTGGCGCGGGCGGGTTGTCAACCTCGTCGGCGGTGAGGAGGCCGACGACGCCAGGCATTGCCAGCGCCTCGCTCGCATCGATCCTGCGTACGCGGGCATGCGGGAAGGGCGAGCACAGCAGGCGCGCGAACACCATGCCCTGCGCACGGAAGTCTTCCGCGTACTTCGCCTCGCCGGTGACCTTCGCAACCACGTCGTGCGGCGTGAAGTCCACCCCCAGGTGCTTATGCGCCATGATGAATCTCCGCCGTATTGCCGCAGGCGCGCATGATGGCGTTCAGATAGTTGTCGTAGGCGGCGCAGCGGCACAGATTGCCCGACATGGCATGGCGCGCCTCTTCGCGGCTCGGCTGCGGATTTCGCTTCAGCAGCGCCACTGCGGCGACCACTTGGCCCGGTGTGCAGAAGCCGCACTGCGGGCCCAACTCCTCGACGAACGCCTGCTGTACCGGGTGCAGCGCCCCGTCGGTACCGCGCAGGCCCTCGATGGTGACCACCTTCCTGCCACGCACGCTGTGCGTCAGCGTGGAGCAGGAGTAGTAGGTGATGTCGTCGATCATCACCGTGCAGGCGCCGCACTCGGCGCGATCACATGAGAGCTTGGTGCCCGTGAGACCGAGCTTGTAGCGCAACGTGGCGGCGAGCGTCTCCTGCGGCAGCGCATCCACGCGTCGTACCTGGCCGTTGATGTCGAGCGAGATCAGGCGCGCGAC
>CAUJIK010000074.1 GCA_963205255.1 Pseudomonadota bacterium | reverse complement strand
ACTCATCGGCCGCTTTGCGCGTAGCGCCTTTCGAACTCTACCGGTGAGACGTCGCCAGCGGAACCATGGCGACGCACCGGGTTGTAGAACATCTCGATGTAGTCGAACACGTCCGAGGTTGCGGCGGCCCGGGTCGGGTAGATCCGCCGCTTGATCCGCTCCTTCTTCAGGACGCTGAAGAAGCTCTCGGCCACCGCGTTGTCGTGGCAGTTGCCGCGACGGCTCATGCTCGGAACCATCCGGTGCACCTTGAGAAACGATTGCCAGTCGCTGCTGGTGAACTGGCTGCCCTGGTCGGAGTGCACCATGACGCCGGGGCCCGGCTTGCGCCGCCAGGCGGCTGCGACCAGCGCTTGCAACACCAGGTCGCTGGTCATCGTCGGCGCCGTAGCCCACCCTACGATCTGCCGCGAGTACAGGTCCATGACCGCCGCGAGGAACAACCAGCCCTCGTAGGTGCGGATGTAGGTGATGTCGGTGACCCAGACCTTGTTCGGCGCATCGGGCGCAAACTCGCGGTTGAGCACGTTGTCGACCACGCCCACCGGGCCACCGCAATGGCGGGGCTTCCTGCCGTAACCAACCTGCGCACGCAGACGGGCGCGACCGTGAGTCAGGTGATCATCGCGTGGATCCGGCAGCACAACCCTGCCATCCTGCCGATCATCGCAAGCAGCAAGATTGCGCAGATTGCGGAAAGCGTGGACGCGCTGAAGCTTGAGCTGACGCCGGAGCAGATGCGCCGCTTGTACACAGCCGGGGATCCTGCGGACACCGGTGGGGTGGTTGCAGCCAACTTGAGGTGCCCCTTCGAAGCGCTCGGCGTAATGGCGCTGTCTGTTCGAATGGAGGTGACGAGTTGAGTTCGCTGTCCGCTGGCGGTACTGTCTCCGGCTGGGTTGGAATCCTTGCGTCGGAGAAGGTAGTGAAGATTCCTCCTGTTCCGATCACGCAGAATGCCGATATCCGCTATCTCGGTCGCCTGCTTGGCGACGTGATACGTGCCTATGGCGGTGTGCCGCTTTTCGAACGCATCGAGAGCATCCGCGCGGCCTCGGTCGACCGCTATCGCGGCGTGGGCGGTGGCGGCACCGGTCAGCATCTGGAAGCCCTCGGCATCGACGATACGCTTGCCTTCGTGCGCGGCTTCATGCTGTTTTCGATGCTCGCGAATCTGGCCGAAGACCGGCAGGGCGGGCTCAACGACTCCGGGCAGGATGTGTCCACCGCCTTGCAGCGCCTGGCTGTCGAGGGGGTCGCAGCCGGTGAAGTCGCGCGACTGGTCGAACACGCGCTCATTCACCCGGCGCCGATCCGCGGCATCCCGGTCATGGATGAAAGGCACGTTCTGGGGAGGATTGTCCGGATTGACGAGCTTCCTGGCGCACGCGGGAGGTCCGCCGATCATGGTGTACATGCTGCCCCAGCGGCTTCCCCAGGCCACTCTCGTGGCGACCATGAACTTCTTCTTTCTCATCGTGAACGCGGTGAAGCTGGTGCCCTATGCCTGGCTGGGGCAGTTCTCCACCGACAACCTGCTCGCCAGCCTCGTGCTCGTGCCGCTGGTACCGGTGGGCGTGCATCTGGGCCGATGGCTCCAGAGCCACGTCAACCATGAGGTCTTCTATCGCATCTCCGAGATCGGCCTGCTGCTGGCTGGCTTGCAGCTCATTTATCAGAGTGCGTTCTAGAACCGGCCAGCAACACCGAGGCGTCGGCATGACGCCAGGTGGTTCTCAAAGCCCGGGATCTGGGATATGATCGCGGACTGAAAATTTTTATACATTTTCTTAAATTTTGTAATATTTTTTATAAACTGGAGTTCCTCCCGACATGGCTACAGCATCCGGGGCCGAGGCGCTGAATTTCATCGACGGCCGATGGGTCGCGGGAACATCCGCGCAGGTCGCTGCGGTTTTCAATCCCGCCACCAGTGAAGTCCTCGCCAGTGTTCCGCTGGCCGAGGCCGCGGATGTCACGAAGGCGATTGAGGCCGCTGCGGCGGCATTTCCCGCGTGGCGCCGGACTCCTCCGCAAGCCCGCATCCAGTACCTGTTCAAGTACAGGCGGTTGCTGGAGGAACACGCCGAAGAGATTGCCCGGACCATCACCCAGGAACACGGCAAGACGCTGGCGGAGGCCAGGGCAGAGCTGCAGCGGGGCATCGAGAACGTGGAAGTTGCGTGCGGGATACCGACCCTCATGCAGGGATACAACCTCGAGGACGTTGCCTCCGGCATCGATGAATTGATGATCCGTCAGCCGCTTGGCGTGACGGCGGCGATTACCCCGTTCAATTTCCCGGCCATGATTCCGCTGTGGTTCCTGCCCTATGCCATCGCCTGCGGGAATACCTTCATTCTGAAGCCGTCCGAGCGCGTGCCGCTGACGGCCCGCATCCTGATCGATCTGCTCAACCAGACAGGGATCCCGTCTGGCGTGATCAGTCTGGTGGTGGGCGCCAAGCCGGCCGTGGATGTGCTGCTGCGCCATCCGGCTGTCCGCGCCATCAGCTTCGTGGGATCGACTCCCGTGGCGCGCTACATCTATGCCGAAGGGTCCGCCCACGGCAAGCGCGTGCAGTGTCAGGGCGGCGCCAAGAACTTCGTCGTGGTCATGCCCGATGCCGATCTGGACATGACCGCCAGGATTGTCGCCGACAGCGCATTCGGCTGTTCGGGACAGCGTTGCCTCGCGATATCCGCCGCCATCACGATCGGTGACGCCGGCACGAAGTTCCAGTCCGCGGTGATGGACATTGCCACCCGCATGAAGGTCGGCAATGGTCTGGAAGACGCCGTGCAGATGGGTCCGGTGATCTCGCCGGCCAGCCGGCAGCGGATCGAGGGGCTCATCGACCAGGGCCTCAAGGCGGGAGGCAAGGCGCTGCTGGATGGGCGTGTGGCGAAGGCGAAGGCCGACAGCTCATTCGTCAACCCCACGATCCTCACCGACATCGGTCCGGACAAAGCGCTGACGACCACGGAAATCTTCGGGCCGGTGCTCACTCTCGACAGCGCCGATGATCTGGATCAGGCGATCGAGATCCTGTCGCGCAGCGCGTACGGAAATGCCGCTTCGATCTTCACTACCAGCGGCAATGCTGCCCGCAAGTTCCGCTATGAGGCGCCGGCGGGAAACATCGGCGTCAATATCGGCGTGGCCGCGCCAATGGCGTATTTCCCGTTCAGCGGCTGGAAGGACAGCTTCCTGGGCGTCCTGCATGGGCAGGGCCGTGATGCGGTCGATTTCTACACGGACAAGAAGGTCGTGATCGAGCGCTGGCCCAAGGAGTGGTCGCGAAAGTTCTGATTCTGGCGCACGCTCCACTGCGCGCCCTCTGCGAACCGAACCCCCGAGAAGAATGATGAAAGCTCTGGTCAAGACCGCGCCCGGCAACGGAAATCTGGAAATTCTCGATGTGCCGGTTCCGGAGTGCGGGCCGGACCAGGTGCTGGTCGAAGTCGCTTACTGTGGTGTCTGCGGAACGGACATCCATGTCATGCACGACACCTTCCGCAACTACCCGCCGGTGATCCTGGGGCATGAAATCTCCGGCAAGATCGCCGAGATTGGCCGCAACGTCGAGGAGTTCAGGCGGGACGAGGTGGTGACCATTCTCGGCGCCACCGCCGTCACCTGCGGCAAGTGCGAGTACTGTCGTTCCGGATATTTCATCTTCTGCAAGAATCGCCGCGGCATGGGGCATGGCGTGAACGGCGGGTTCACGAAATTCGTCGTTGCCCGGCCCGACCAGCTCTACCGCGTGCCGGAACAGTTTTCTCTCGCCGAAGCGGCCTTGAGCGAGCCCTTCGCCGCCATCGTGCAGGCCATTTCCGAGCTCACACCCGTGCAGATGGGCGATGTCGCCGTGGTTTCAGGGCCAGGACCCATGGGGCTGCTGGCAGTGAAGCTGCTCGTCGCGCAGGGCATCAAGACCATCGTTGCCGGCGCTCCGGGTGATACGCAGCGGCTTGCGGCAGCCAAGCGCTTTGGAGCCGATGCCGTGGTGAACGTGGGCGAGCAGAACCTTGCCGAGGTGGTCCGCGACCTGACCAAAGGCCGGGGCGCGGATGTGGCGTTCGAGTGCGCGGGGCATCACAGCTCCGTGCGCGGATGCCTGGACGCGTTGCGGCCCATGGGGCGCTACACGCAGATCGCCATCTGTGGTTGCGAGATCCACTATCCCATCGACACCACCTTCTACAAACAGTTGCGCACGCAGGGTTCGATCACCTATACCGCGGCCACCTGGGATCGCATGATGAGGATCTACGAAACCGGCAAGTTGTCGCTGGAAGACGTGATCTCGCACAAATTGCCCATCACGGAGTGGGAGCAGGCGTTCAACCTGTGCATGGACAAGAAGGCGCTGAAGGTGGTGATGCATCCTGTTGACTGAGGCAGGGCATGTGAGCGTGTTCGACGACCGAGCCTGTTTCCTCGGGGAGGGACCGATGTGGCATCCCGTGCGCGAACAGTTCTTCTGGTTCGACGTCATCAACAAGCGGCTGCTGAGCCGGGACGCAGGCAAAGAGGGCGCGGCCGACGGGCGCCCATTGCAGTGGCAGTTCGACGAGCATGTCTCGGCCGCCGGTTGGCTCGACCGTGAGCACTTGTTCATGGCGTCGGAGACCGGGCTGTCGGTGTTCAGCATCCGTTCCGGCGCCCGGGAAGTCGTGGCGACCCTGGAAGCCGACAATCCGGCCGCGCGCTCCAACGATGGCAGGGTGGATCCCCATGGCGGTTTCTGGATCGGCACGATGGGCAAGGCGGCCGAGCGTGATGCCGGAGCGATCTATCGCTACTACCGCGGCGAGATGCGCCGCATTCACGAACGCATCACCATCCCCAACTCGATCTGCTTTTCTCCCGACGGCGGGCTGCTGTATTTCGCGGATACACCGAAGCAGTCCATTTTCGTCCAGCGGCTCGATGCGGTGGGCTGGCCGAAGGCAGAGCCCGAGATCTTGATCGATCTGCGCGCCGCTGGCCTGTGGCCGGATGGCTCCGTGGTGGACAGCGAGGGGGCGATCTGGAATGCCCAGTGGGGTGCTGGCCGGGTGGCGCGCTATCTGCCTGACGGCAGTTTCGACCGGTTTGTCGCGATACCCGCCATTCACAGTTCCTGTCCGGCTTTTGGCGGCAGGGACCTGCGGACGCTGCTGATCACATCAGCGCAGGAACACATAGAGCGGCCATCGCAGCACGATGGCCTGACCTACTGTGTACCTGACGGCCCTTTCCGGGGAATAGCGGAGCCGCCGGTCCACCTCTGATTCCGGGGCGGCGCTTCAACCGGCGCCGATGAAGCCGGGATAGAGTGTCATGCAGCCGTCCAGGTAGATGGTCGTGCCGTAGACATAGTCGGACTGGTCCGACGCCAGCCAGACGGCCGCGTGGGCGACGTCTTCGGGTTCGCCGATCCGCTTGCACGGAATCAGGCGCAGCAGCAAGCGCTCGAAGAGCTCGGGGGAGGTCAGCTTCTCTACATTCATCGGTGTGCGGATTGCGCCCGGGGAAATGGCATTCACGCGAATTCGCAAGTGTGCCACTTCCTGCGCCAGGCTCTTCATGAACAGCATCAGGCCGCCTTTGGCGGAAGCATAGTTCGCATGGCCTTCCCAGGGGATGATGTCGTGTACCGAACTGATGAAGATCAGCTTGCCCGCGGCATACGATACTGACCGGTCGATACCCTGCTTCTTGAAGATGCGGACCGCTTCCCGGGCGCAGAGGAAGAGGCCGGTGAGGTTCACGTCGATGACGTCCTGCCACTGGCGCAGTGTCATGTCGTCGACGTTGGCATTGAGCTGGATGGCGGAGTTGGGCACGCAGATGTCGAGGCGCCCGAACTTCTCCATCATGAACTCGAACATCGCCTTGACCTCGTCCTCACGGGCGACGTTTGCCTTGAAGATTTCGGCCCGTCCGCCGACTTCCTCGATGCGCTTCTTGGTCTCGAGGGCGCCTTCCCTGTCGCCGTTGTAGTTGATGAGGACATCGGCTCCAGCCATCGCATAATCGTCTGCAGGATGCGGCCAAGCACCGGCTGACTGCCATCGGTACCTATTACGGATTCCTCAATGTTGCTGGCGGCATGACCTGGGATTTCTCGGTGACTGTGGCCAATCGCAGCGATGTCTGGCAGGACCAGCTGGGCAACCCCGAATCGTACCGTCCGGCGCGCACCGACGTTGACGTCAACCTGAAGCTTGCGAGGGGTCCGCTTGCGGTGTCCCTGTTCGGTGTCAACGTCACGGGCGCCGGCAAGCTGACCTATGCAGCCGGTCTTGGCGGTGCGCTCGTGACCAACTATCCCGGCTTCACCACGGCGAACGCCATTCGCCCCAATCTGAGTCGCGATCTGAATACGTATTGGGGAATTCGCGCGAGCTACAACTTCGGAGGAGCCCAGTAACGTTCGAGTGCCCGGAAGTGTGAGTGACTCAGGGGGCGGATAGGGGAAACCGTACCGCCCCCTTTTTTTGACTGATCCGATGTCCGCCTGTCGAGCGATGAAACCATTCCAGAGTCAGTCGATTGACGCAAGAATTGAGCTCAACTACTACGGTTTTTTCTGCGCCAGAGCGTCTGTCGTCACGGCAGATCGGTGCGGTGGATCCACGTACGGCAGTGGCGGTCGCCAGCGTCGCGCTCGCCTTGGTGTGCGTGGGCTGGACCGTTTTCCAAAGCAAGCGGGTTGACGTCAGAAGTGGCGCTGCGCCGGTGGCTGCCGGCGCGGCACGCGGCGCGGGCGCGGCGGTGCCTGTCGTGGTCGTGGCGGCGCAGCGCAGCCAGATCGATATCGGCATCGAGGCCATCGGCACAGCCATCGCGAACGAAGCGGTCAGCATCTCTTCGAAGACGAGCAACATCGTCACGGCCATCCGCTTTACCGACGGGCAGGCGGTGCAGGCGGGGCAGGTGCTGGTGGAGCTCGACCGTCAGCAGCTGACGGCAGAACTCGCCGCGGCCAACGCGGCCTTCGATGAGAGCCGCAGCCAGTTCAACCGCAGCCGCGAGCTGCTCAACACGCAGGTGTTGTCGAAGGCCCAGCACGAACAGCTCGAAGCCACGATGAAGACCAACGAGGCGCAGGTGGCTTCTGTGCAGGCCCGTTTGTCGGATACCTACATTCGCGCGCCGTTTGCCGGCACGGTGGGGCTGCGGCGAGTCAGCCTGGGCACGCTGATCAGTCCGGGCACGGTGATCACCACGCTTGACGACACCAGTTCGATCAAAGTCGATTTTTCGGTGCCGGAGCTCTATATCGGTGAACTGCGGGCGGGGCAGTCCATGGTGGCACACACCAACGCTTATCCGGGCCGGGATTTTGTCGGCAAACTGGTCAGCGTGGATTCGCGCGTGGACCCCACTACACGCGCCATCACGGCCCGGGCCGTGGTGCCCAATGCCGATCGTGCGCTGAGGCCGGGCATGTTCCTCAATGTTGCACTGTCCCAGGAGCAGCGCCTGGCTCTGGTGGTGCCGGAAGAGGCTCTGGTGCCGGAGCAGGCGCGACAGTTTCTTTACGTGATGGAGGGCGCCAGGGCCGCGAAGCGCGAGGTTTCTCTGGGGCGCCGTCAGCCGGGAGTGGTGGAGATCACCAAAGGCATCGAAGCCGGCGAGCTCGTCATCGTGGAAGGCACTCTCAGGCTGCGTGATGGCGCCCCGGTCCGGCAGGTGGGCATCGTCGCCGCCGACAACGAGGACGCGTCATGACGATATCCGAACTTTCGATCCGGCGGCCGGTGTTCGCGACCGTGGTGTCGCTGCTGCTGCTCATTACGGGCGCGATGGCGATGCTGCGTCTGTCGGTGCGCGAGTATCCGGATATCTCACAACCGGTGGTCAGCGTCAATGTCGGCTACAGCGGTGCCAATGCCGCCGTCATCGAAAGTCGTGTGACACAGCTGCTCGAGAACGAGGTGGCGGGGCTTGAGGGTGTGGACAAGCTGACATCCACCAGCCGCGACGAACGTTCGCAGATCTCGGTCCAGTTCACCGCAGGGCGGGACATCGACGCCACGGCCAATGACGTGCGGGATCGGGTCACCCGCGTGGTGGGGCGCCTTCCTGACGAGGCCGATGCGCCGCAGATACAGAAGGTTGACAGCAGCGCGGAGCCGGTGCTGATCGTGATTCTGGCCAGCAACCGCCGCAGTGGCCTCGAACTCACCGACTATGCCGAGCGCTATCTGGTCGACAGGTTGGGGGCGGTTCCCGGTGTGGCCAGCGTGACCATCAATGGCTCGCGACGTTACTCGATGCGCATCTGGCTGGATCGAGGCGCCATGGCCGCCCGCCGCGTGACCGTGTCCGACATAGAATCGGCGCTGCGCAGCGAGAACATTGAGCTGCCGGCCGGCCGCATCGAATCGCAGCAGCGTGAATTCACCCTGCGTACCAACACGGCCATGCGCAGCGAGGAGGAGTTCCGCAAGCTGGTGGTCGGCCGCGGCGAGGATGGTTACCTGGTGCGCCTCAGTGAGGTGGCCACGGTGCAACTCGCGGCTGAAAATCAGCGGGGCGGCGCGGCGGTGGACGGCGGGCCGGCGCTGCTGCTGCCCATCACACCGCTGTCGACCGCCAATGTACTGGACGTGTCGTCGTCGGTGCGGAAGGAAATCGACCTCATTCGGCAGACCTTGCCCGACGACATAAGCCTCGAGGTCAACAGCGACAACACGGTGTTCGTGCGCGAATCGATGCGCAAGGTCGGAATGGCGCTGGCAGAGACCGGCATCATTGTGCTGGCCGTGATCTTCCTGTTCCTCGGCAGTGTGCGCGCCACGCTGATCCCGGCCGCGACGATCCCGGTATCCATTCTGGCCGCCGCCATGGTGATGGCGGCGTTCAACTATTCCATCAACACGATAACAATGCTGGGAGCGGTTCTGGCCATCGGACTGGTCGTGGACGATGCCATCGTCGTGCTCGAGAATATCGTGCGCCGCATCGAGCATGGCGAGCCTCCGCTGCTCGCGGCCATCAACGGCAGTCGTGAGATCGGCTTTGCCGTGATCGCGACCACCATGGTGTTGGTGGCCGTGTTCCTGCCGATTTCGTACATGCAGGGCAGCGTGGGCCGCCTGTTCAGCGAATTCGGCGTCTCCGTCGCTGCTGCCGTGGTGTTCTTCGCGGTAGTGGCGCTCACGCTCACGCCCATGATGACCGCCAGGCTGTTTGCCGGCGGGATCAAGCGCGGCAGATTTGCGGAGTGGATAGACCAGGCGTTCAAGTCGTTCGCTGTCCGCTACAACGCCGCGCTGCGCTGGACGCTGGGGGGTTCGCGCCCCGTCTGGATGCTGCTGGGAACAGCGGCCTCGGCGGGTCTGGTGCTTTCGCTGATGCTGCTGGGTTGGCCATGGTCGGGTGTGCGGCTTGCCCAGGAACTCGCGCCGGCGGAAGACCGTGGCAACGTGCGCATCCAGGTGCAGGGCCCCGAGGGGGCCAGCGTGAGCTACATGCAGCGGCAGCTCGATCAGGTTGCCGCCGTGGCGCAGGAGGAGATCGACCGCGGCAATGCGGCCCGGGTGATACAGCGTACCGGAAGCTGGTCGAACGCCAGCATGGTTACCAACGGCATGATCATGATGCCGCTCAAGGACTGGAGCGAACGTCCGGACAGTGCCCAGCAGATCGTGGAACGCCTGAGCGAACGCACTCGTGATATCCCGGGAGCGAGGATAATGCCGACGGCGGCCAGCCGGGGCGCGCTGGGCGGGCAGGGCAGCCCCGTGCAGCTTGTGCTGCAGGGTCCCGACTATGCCCAGCTGGCTGAAGTGGCGGAGAAAGTGATCGCTGTGGCGGCCGAGAATCCAGGGCTGCGAAATCTCTCGCTCGACTATGAAGAGCGCCAGCCTCAGTTGCAGGTGCTTGTGGACCGCGACAAGGCGGCCGATCTGGGCGTGTCGCTGACCAATGTCGGCAGGACTCTGGAGACCATGCTGGGTTCGCGCGGGGTTACCACTTTCCTGATGGGTGGTGACGAGTACAACGTGGTGTTGCAGGCCCGTGACGAGCAGCGCGCATCGGTGGGGGATCTGGACAACATCTACGTGCGCGCCGCGCGCACCAGCGAGCCCGTCCCGCTGGCGAGCGTCGTCAGCATCGAGGAAGCCGGCGCAGCCTCGGAGCTGCGCCGTTTCAATCGCATGCGCTCGGTGACCATTTCGGGGGACCTAGTCGGAAGTTATGCCCTGGGTGACGCGCTGACGTATCTGGAGCAGGTGGTGCTCGACAACCGGGGCGAAGTGCCTGTGCAGATCGACTACAACGGCGAGTCGCGTGAGCTCAAGCGCGCCTCTGGCGGTCTGGTGCTGACCTTTGCCTTCGCACTGCTGATCGTGTACCTGGTGCTCGCCGCGCAATTCGAGAGTTTCGTGCATCCGCTGGTCATCCTGGCTGCCGTGCCCCTGGCGCTGACCGGCGCACTGTTCGGTTTGTGGTTGTTCGGTTCGTCGATCAATGTGTTCAGCCAGATCGGGGCGGTTATGTTGATCGGTATTGCCAGCAAGAACGGCATCCTGATCGTGGAGTTCGCGAACCAGTTGCGTGATCGCGGTGTGGAGTTCGTCGAAGCCACGATTGAAGCCTCCACATCACGTCTGCGCCCTGTGCTCATGACGACGCTGGCCATCGCGGCCGGCGCCGTGCCGCTGATGATTGCAACCGGGGCTGGTTCGGAGAGCCGTCAGTCCATTGGCGCGACGGTGTTCTTCGGATCTGTGTTCGCGGTGGCCCTGACCATGTTTGTGGTTCCGGCCCTTTACGTGAAGATTGCGCGCAACACCCGTTCGCCGCAGTACCTCTCGCGCATGATCGACCGCCTGGTCAAGGCGCAGGGCACGCGGCCAGATGCCGAGAAGCCGGATAGCCCTGCCTTGGCGGGCTGACGATCACAGCCGCCGCAGGCGCTCCAGATACGCGGCCTCATCCGGCGCGCGCCCGGCGCGCTGGGCTTCCCACAGTGCCTCGGCCAGCACCTCGATCATGCGGTGCTCGGCTTCGTGCGCATCGCCCAGGCGCTGTGCCAGCCGCGCGTGAACATGGCGGACGCCCGCGGGGCGGTCGGTGGCCAGTTGCTCACGCAGCCCCAGGTGCAGACCCATATGCAGGAAAGGATTGATGCGGCCCTGTTCGACGGTGAACTCGCGCTTCAGTGCTTCCGCATCTTCCAGCAACGCCTGGTATTCGGGATGCAGTTCGATCACATCGGCGATCTGAGCGTCCAACGGCTCCAGCGGCAGGCCCTCGCGGCGGCGCTGCCAGGCGTTCAGATAGCGGCGACGCAGCTCATCGCGGCTGGCGTTGGCGAACATCATGTGTGCAAGTGTAGCCGCGAGCGGGTCAGGGCGCGGGCGTCTTGGGGCGGTAGCCGCAGACGGGCGCGATCACGCAGGTGTAGCAGCGGGGCTTGCGCGCCAGGCACACATGTCGGCCATGCAGGATGAGCCAGTGGTGCGCATGCAGCAGGAACTCGGGCGGGGTGACCTTGAGCAGTTTCTGCTCCACGGCATGGGGTGTTGCGCCGGGCGCAAGCCCGGTGCGGTTGGCGACGCGGAACACATGCGTGTCCACGGCCAGTGTGGGCTCGCCGAAGGCGACGTTGAGCACCACATTGGCGGTCTTGCGGCCGACGCCGGGCAGGGCCTCGAGCGCCGCGCGGTCGCGCGGCACTTCGCCGTCATGGTGCGCAAGCAGCAGCCGGCAGGTTTCGATGACGTTCTTCGCCTTGGCGTTGTACAGGCCAATGTGGCGGATGAAGGGCGTGAGGCCTTCCACGCCCAGCTCGAGGATGGTTGTGGCGGTGTTCGCCTGCGGATAGAGCTTGCGCGTGGCGATATTGACGCTCTTGTCGGTAGCCTGTGCCGAGAGGATCACGGCGATGAGCAATTCGAAGGGCGTGCGGTATTCCAGTTCGCTGCGCGGCTCGGGATTGGCGTCACGCAGCGCGGAATACAGCGCGACGACTTTCTCCCGCTTCAACTGATCTTCATGCCTGGCTGCACGCCGGCATCGACATCGAGCAGGAATACGCCTTCGCCGCCTTCCTTCGGGCCGCTGGCGCACAGCACCATGCCTTCGGAGACTCCGAAGCGCATCTTGCGCGGCGCGAGGTTGGCGATCATCACGACGAAGCGGCCGACCAGCTGTTCGGGCGCATAGCTTGCGGCGATGCCGGAGAATACATTGCGCTGCTCGGCGCCCAGGTCCAGCGTCAGCTGCAGCAGCTTGTCGGAGCCTTCCACGCGTGCGGCGGCGAGTACCTTCGCGGCGCGCAGGTCGAGCTTCGCGAAGTCGTCGATGCCGATGACGGATTTTTCCACGGGCTTGTCCTGGGCGGGTTTGGCCGCGACTTTCGCAGCAGCGGATGGAGCTGCTGCCGGAGCGGGCGGTGTGGCAACGAGTTGTTTGACCACGACCGGGTCGAGGCGTGTCGCGAGCTGTGGGTATTTGCCGATGGCAATGCCCAGCAGAGGCTCACCGGTGCCATCCCAGTGCGACAGCGTGCCGGCGCCGAGCCAGCCTTCGGCTTTCGCGGCGATGCCGGGCAGCACCGGAGCGAGCCAGGTCATCAGCACGCGGAACAGGTTGATGGCCTCGGTGGCGACACTACGGGCTTCATCCAGCTTCGCCGGGTCCTTCGCCAGCACCCAGGGCTTCTGCTGGTCCACGTACTGGTTGGCGCGATCGGCCAGCTGCATGATCTCGCGGATGGCGCCGGCATAGTCGCGGTTCTCGAACAGCGCGGCAATGCCATCCGCGGCGGCGGTGAACTGTTGGTACAGCGCCGGGTCCGGCAGCGCGTCGGCAAGCTCTCCGCCGGCGCGTTCGATGAACGGCGCGCAGCGGCTCGCGATGTTGACGAGCTTGCCGACCACGTCGGAGTTCACGCGGGCGGTGAAGTCGCCGAGGTTCAGGTCGATGTCGTCCAGGCCATTGCCCAGCTTGGCCGCGAAGTAGTAACGCAGCGGATCGGCCGGCAGCAGTTCCAGATAGCGCTGGGCGGTGATGAAGGTGCCGCGGGACTTGGACATCTTCTGGCCGTCGACGGTGAGGAAGCCGTGCACATGCACACCCGTGGGGCGACGGTAGCCGGCGCCATGCAGCACCGCGGGCCAGAACAGTGTGTGGAAGTAGCTGATGTCCTTGCCGATGAAGTGGTGCAGCTCGGTGGTGGCGCCGGCCTTCCAGTAGGCGTCGAAATCCAGGCCGCGCTTCGCGGCCAGCGCGGCGAAGCTGCCGATGTAGCCGATGGGCGCATCGAACCACACATAGAAATACTTGCCCGGCGCGTCGGGGATCTCGAAGCCGAAGTAGGGTGCATCGCGCGAGATGTCCCAGTCCTTGAGGCCCGCCTCGAACCACTCGTCGAGCTTGGCGCGCACGGCGGGTTGCAGATTGTTGTTCGCCAGCCATTCGCGCAGGTCCTGCTCGAACTGGCCGAGCTGGAAGAACAGGTGTTCGGAGCTGCGCAGCACCGGCTTCGTGCCCGTGAGGGTCGAAACGGCGTCCTTGAGATCAGCGGGTGAATAGGTGGCGCCGCAGCTTTCGCAGGAGTCGCCGTACTGGTCGGGTGTGCCGCAGCGCGGGCAGGTGCCGCGCACGAAGCGGTCCGGCAGGAACATGCCGGCCTGCTCGTCGTAGGCCTGCTCGATGGTGCGGCGGGCGATGGCGCCGCGGCGCGCCAGCGCATGGTAGAGCTCGTAGGAGTAGTGCCGGTTCTCCTCCGAATGCGTGGAATGGAAATGGTCGAAGCCGATGGCGAAGCCGGCGTAGTCGCGCTGATGGTCCGCGGCGGAGGTGGCGATGAGCTGCTCGGGCGTGATGCCATCCTGCTGCGCGCGGATCATGATCGGCGTGCCGTGGCAGTCCTCGGCGCAGACGAAGAGGCAGTCGTTGCCGCGCAGCCGCTGGAAGCGGACCCAGATGTCGGTCTGCACCGATTCGACCATGTGGCCCAGATGCAGCGCGCCATTGGCGTACGGCAGCGCGTGCGTGACCAGTATGCGGCGCACGGGCATCAGGCCTGATCCTTCACGGATTCGAAGCGCCCCTTGTTGATGGCCTTCTTGTAGGCCTCCTTGCCCGACACCAGCTTCTGTTCGTAGAGCGCCTGGATCGAGCTGTCCATGGTGCGCATGCCGAACTGGGCTCCGGACTGCATGGTGTTTTCGAGCTGGTCCAGCTTCCCCTGGCGGATCAGGTTCGCCGAGGCGGGTGTGTTCACGAGGATCTCCAGTGCCGCGACCCGGCCAGCGCCGTCGGCTTTCTGCAGCAGCTGCTGCGAGATGACCCCGCGCAGCGAGGTGGAAAGCATGGTGCGGACATGCGATTGCTTGTCGGAAGGAAAGACGTTGATCACGCGGTCCACGGTCTGGGCCGCGCCATTGGTGTGCAGTGTGCCCATCACGAGGATGCCCATCTCGGCCGCCGTCACGGCGATGCTGATGGTCTCGAGGTCGCGCATTTCGCCGACCAGGATGACATCCGGGTCCTCGCGCAGGGCCGAATGCAGCGCCGCGGCGAAATCCGGCGCGTGCAGGCCGATTTCGCGCTGGCTGATGAGGCAATTGCGGCGCTGATGCACGAACTCGATCGGATCCTCGATGGTGAGGATGTGGCCCTTCTTGCGCTTGTTGATGTCGTCGATCATGGCCGCGAGCGTGGTGGACTTGCCCGAGCCGGTCTTGCCGGTGACCAGGATCAGTCCGTTGGGCGAGCGTGCCAGCGTGCGGATCGATTCCGGCAGCTTCAGCTCGTCCATGGTCAGCGCCTTGGACGGGATGGAGCGGAACACCGCGCCCATGCCGTTGAGCTGGCGCATCACGTTGACGCGGAAGCGGCCCAGATCGCCGAGGCTGTAGGCGAAGTCCGCGCCGTCATGGGCCTCGAAGCGCTGCGCGGCCTTGGGCGGCATGATTTCGTACAGCGCCTCGCGCACGAAATCAGCCGTGAGGCGATCCTGGCGCAATGGACCGAGATCGCCGTAGAGGCGGATGCGCGGCGGGTCGCCGGCCAGGAAGTGCAGGTCCGAGCCGCGGCGCTGCAGTACCTCGGTGAGGAATTCGTCGATGCGTGCCACTTCAACCCCCGCCCGTGGCCGGTGAATCGAGTTTCGGCAGCAGCGTGGTGTCGGTGACGAACTTCGACAGCAGGCGCTTGTCGGTGGCGAAGGAGTAGGCGTGGTCCGGGTCGATTTCCTTGGCTTGCACGGCCGCGTACAACGCCTGGTCGAGCATCTGCATGCCGAATTCGCGACCGGTCTGCAGCTGGCTCGGCACCTGATGGGTCTGGTCGGTCTGGATCAGCTTGGCGATGGCCTTGGTCATCACCATCACTTCGCAGATCGCCTTGCGGCCCTGACCGTCGGCGGTCTTCACCAGCACCTGCGTGACCACGGCCAGCAGGCTTTGCGAGAGAAAGCTCTTGGTCTGCTCGCGCTCCTCGATGGGCAGGGCGTCGATGATGCGGTCGATGGTCTTCACCGCGCCGGTGGTGTGCAGCGTGCCCAGCACCAGATGGCCGGTTTCGGCCGCTGTCATCGCCATCGAGATGGTTTCGGCGTCGCGCATTTCGCCGACCAGGATCACGTCCGGATCTTCACGCATGGCCGCGCGCACACCCTCGGCGAAGGTGGGCAGGTGTGTGCCGAGCTCGCGCTGGATCACCTGGCTCTGCTTGCTGCGGTGGACGAATTCGATCGGATCCTCGAGGCTGATGATGTTCAGCTTGCGGGTGGTGTTGAGCAGATCGATCATCGCCGCGAGCGTGGTCGACTTGCCGGAGCCAGTGGAGCCCGTCACCAGGATCATGCCCTGGTGGTAGTCGCAGAGTTTTTTCACCACCGCCGGCAAGCCGAGCTTGTCGATGCTCGGAATTTCGGTGGGAATGGCGCGGAAGGTGGCGCCGACGCCGGTGTCCTTGCGGAACACGTTGACGCGGAATCGTCCGCCGTCGGTGGAGACATAGGAGAAATCGATGTCGTTGCCGCCGGCGAAATGCTGCGCCTGCGCGGGTGTGAGGATCTCGGTGAGATAGCCCTCCAGTTCCGTGTCGCGCAGATCGCGGAACTTGATCGGGATCAGGTCGCCGAACATGCGCAGCATGGGCGGCACCCCCACCGCGAGGTGGATGTCCGAGCAGCCCTGCTGCATGCCGAGTTTGAGGAAGGCGTCGATACGGGCCATGGGGTCCGTCCTAGAGGAAGCGTTCGAGGGCGGTGCGCAGTTCGTCCATGCTCTGGAAGCGCTTGGCCTTGTCGACGGCCATGGCCTTGATGATCAGGTCCGAGAGGCCGGGTGGCAGCTTCGGGTTGATCTCCTGGGGCGTGCGCGCCTTGCCCTGGACGTGCTGGTACATCACCGCCATGTGGTCGCCGCGGGAATAGGGCGGCACGCCGGTGAAGAGTTCGTAGAGGATCACGCCGATGGCGTAGATGTCGGCGCGTTCGTCGACCTTGCGGCCGAGGATCTGCTCCGGAGCCATGTACTTGGGCGAGCCGATCACGTAGCCGGTCTTGGTCAGCTGCGTATCGCCTTCGCGGTGCGCGGCGGCGACGCCGAAGTCCACGATCTTGAGCAGCCCCTCGTTGTTGATCAGCACGTTGGCGGGCTTGAGGTCGCGGTGCACGATGCCCACCTGGTGCGCCACCGCCATGCCGGTGCACATGTCGATGCCGAAGCGCACCGCGCGTTTGATCTCGACCGGTTTCTCGTCGACGATTTCGGCGCCCAGCGTATGCGAGGGAAAATACTCCATCGAGATGGCGTAATTGCCCTGGATGTGCAGGAAGTCGTAGATGCGGATGACATTCTTGTGCGTGATCTTGCGCGAGTAGCGCAGCTCATGCACGAAGCGCTTCATCATCTCCTCGTCTTCGGAGACGTTCGGGTTCAGGAACTTGAGGATCAGGCGGTCGTCGACCACCGTGTCTTCCATCAGCAGCACCGTGCCGAAGGCGCCCTTGCCGATGCGCTCGATGTACTTGTAGCGGCCCTCGATGATCTCGCCGCTGCGCAGATTGCCGATGTCCAGCTTGACCGGCGCGCCCTGTTCGACCTGGCGCAGCATGGGCTTGAGATCGGCTTCGTCCATGGGCACGGAGCGTGAAAGCTCCGCGCCCGATGTGGGGCCCGAGCCTGCGTGGCCGCCCGCGGAGCCGAGGCTGGTGCGGCCCGAGGCGCCGCCGGTGAGCCTCAGCCGCAGCTCGTTCAGCGCGGCGTTCGCGGCGCTGGCTACGGTGGCATCCGGATTCTGCGCCTGGGCCTGCAATTGCAGCTGCACGTGTTCGGCACGGCGCTCGTCGCTGAGCTTGGCCAGCGCGTGGATGGCCTCGACGCGGATCTCTTTCTCGGGGCGCGACAGGCTGGGCAGCAGGGCGTCCACCAGGCGGTGGTCGCCGAGGCGGCCGATGGCGCGGATCACTACAGGCAGCGACTTGGCGGGCGCCGTCTGCAGCATCTCGACCATGCGCGGCAATGCCTTCTGGTTGCCGATCTCGGCCAGCGCGTCCACGGCCCGTTCGCTGACCCACCAGTCCTTGTCGCGGGTGGCCTCGATCAGGTGCGCGACGGCGCGCTCGTCCTTGGTCTGGTTGAGGATCTCGATGGCCACGCGGCGGATGTTGTCGTCCTGGTCGCGCACCAGCTGCAGCACGGCGTCGATGACCTTCGGGCCGCCGATCTTGCCCAGCGCGTCGCCGGCGCGGCTGCGCACCCACCAGTCGTCGTCCTTGATGGCGTCGAGCAGGTACTTCACCGACTTGGCGTCGCCGATCTCGTTGAGCACCTCGACGGCGGCGCGGCGCGCGTATTCGTTCTCGTCCTTCAGCGCGCCGATCAGGTGCTTGATGGTTTCCGGATCGCGCGCGCGGATCAGCACATCGATGGCGCGGTTCTGGACATCGATCTCCTGGTCACGCAGCAGCTGGCAGACGGCCGCGACATCGATCGGGCCCTCCATCCTCGACAGCGCCGCCAGCGTCGCCGAGCGGATCATCTTGTTCGGGTCGCGCAGTTGCGCCTGCAGCGCCTGGCGCACCTGCGGATGGTTGAAGCGCGACAGGATGTTGATCAGGTGCATCCGCGCGATCGGATCCTTGCCCTCCAGCCGGCTGGTCAGATCAGGGATGCTGTCGGGCGTCGCCAGTTCGCCGACGATGCGGAACAGGGCGGCCTTCTCGTTGGCTTCCTGGGAGTAGGCGGCGTTCAGCAACTCGCGCACGCCGAAGCGGTCGCGCTGCATGTGGATGGCTTCCAGCAGCGCGGATTTGGACACGCCCTTGGTCTGCAGGGCATCCAGCAGCAGCTGCGGGGAATAGTTGCGGCTGCTGGTCAGTGCCCAGGCTATGCCGGCGGAAATGCGCGGACCGCCCTCGATCAGGCCCTTCACGTACAGCGCGAAGGTCTTGTTGCTCACCAGAGTGGTCAGCACGTCCACCAGCGCCACCGTGGCGTTCTTGTCCGCATCGGCCAGCGCCTGGATGACGGGCTCGATGGCCCCCTGGCCCAGGGCCTTGAGCTTGGCGACGGATTTGAGCGTCTCGGCGCCCAGCGGCTCGCTGGACGATTTGATCTGCGTGATCAGCCGGTCGGACCGCAGGTTGGTGAAAAAACTCATTACTGCTTGTGGCTGACGGTCCTTCTTCGTTGGCCAAATTATGCCACAGGCCGCTGTCCCCACGTGCCTGCGCGGCATGACAGGGATCACGCCAGTGCCTAGAATCAGCAGCCCTTTTTCCCCCTGGAGGCCTTACATGCCGTCCCCTGATGCCGATGCCCTGGTCGCGGCGGCCCGGCAGGTGCTCGAAGGCTTCGAGGTTCCCTCCCTGGGGCGCAGCCTGGCCGATCTCGACGCCATCCGCGATGTGCGTGTGCGCGGCGCCCACCTGTCCGTGTCGCTCGAGCTGCCGGTGCCCGTGGGAGATCTGCGGGAGGAGCTGTCCGGGCAGCTGGCCGGGCGCCTGGAGAACCATGGGGTGGACATTCCGCTGGCGCTGGAACTCTCGGCGTCCATCCGCGCGCGCGCCGTGCAGAAGCCGCTGGCGCCGCTGCCGGGTATCCAGAACATCGTTGCCGTGGCTTCCGGCAAGGGCGGGGTGGGCAAGTCGACGGTGGCGGTGAATCTGGCGCTGGCCTGGGCCGCGGCCGGTGCCCGCGTGGGTATCCTCGACGCCGACATCTATGGCCCGAGCCAGCCGCTGATGCTGGGTGTTGCACCCGGCACGCGTCCGGAAACGCGCGAGAACAAGCGCATCGTGCCGGTGGTCGCGCAGGGCCTGAAGCTGATGTCCATCGGTCTGCTCATCGATGCGAATCAGCCGGCGGTGTGGCGCGGCCCCATGGTCACGCAGGCGCTCACGCAGCTTTTGTCGGAGACCGACTGGGGCGAGCTGGACTATCTCGTGATCGACATGCCCCCCGGCACCGGCGATCTGCAGCTGACGCTGGCACAGCGGGTGCCGGTGGCTGGCGCGGTGATCGTCACGACGCCTCAAGAAATTGCTGTAGCAGATGCTCGTAAAGGTTTGAAAATGTTTGATAAAACAGGTATCGCCGTGCTGGGTGTCGTGGAGAACATGGCTACTCATGTCTGCTCGGCCTGCGGCCACGAGGAACAGATCTTCGGTGCCCACGGCGGCGAGCAGCTGGCCCGAGAAGCCGGGGTCGCCCTGCTGGGCCGGCTGCCGCTGGATGCGCAGATCCGCACCGAGACCGACAGTGGCCGCCCCACCATGGTCGCGGCGGCCGACACGGCGCGCGCGCGCGCGCTGCGCGACATGGCCCGCAATACGGCCGCCGCGCTGGCGCGCAGACCGCCTGATCGCAGCAGCCTGTTCGGCAAGGTGGTGGTCGAGGGACGCCGATGAGCATCAAGTCCGATCACTGGATCCGCCGCCAGTCGCAGCAGCACGGCATGATCGAGCCCTTCGAGCCGGGGCAGGTGCGCGAGAGCAATGGTGGCCGCATCGTCTCCTACGGCACTTCGAGCTACGGCTACGACGTGCGCTGCGCGCGCGAGTTCAAGATCTTCACCAACATCAACAGCACCATTGTTGACCCCAAGCGGTTCGACCCGCAGAGCTTCGTCGATGTCGAATCCGATGTGTGCATCATTCCGCCCAACTCCTTCGCGCTGGCGCGCACGGTCGAGTATTTCCGCATTCCGCGCAATGTGCTGGTGGTGTGCCTGGGCAAGTCCACCTATGCGCGCTGCGGCATCATCGTCAACGTGACGCCGCTGGAGCCCGAGTGGGAAGGGCATGTGACGCTGGAGTTCTCCAATACCACGCCGCTGCCGGCCAAGATCTACGCCAACGAGGGCGTGGCGCAGATGCTGTTCTTCGAGTCGGACGAGGTCTGCGGCACTTCCTACCGCGACCGGGGCGGCAAGTATCAGGGGCAGAAGGGCGTGACGCTGCCGAAAGCCTGAGGGCGCGGGTCGGTCAGTCGACCCGCGCGTCCAGCAGCGTCATCGACCACTCCACCTTGCGGCCGTCGCGGCGTTCGACCTTGACGGGCAGATAGCCCAGTTCCGGCGCGCACCAGAACCAGGTGCCGTGCGAGGAGCCGGGGCGGGCGCTGCGGAACACCAGGGTCTGGTGGCGGCCGACTGCGGTCTCCAGCGTTTCGCTGCCCTCGCGCGTGTAGACATATTCCTTCACCCGGTCGCGGTCGAGCATGCTGAAACGCTCGGGCGTGTTCCCCTGCAGCAGCGCATGCATCAGCGAGGCCTGGATGGACATCGCGTCCTGCAAGCCGGATGACAGCGCCAGATCCACGGTCTTGCCGCCGGCGTGTCCCGTGACCCGGCCCTGCTGCCAGTCAAAGCGCAGATCGGCGTCGCGTTTGGCGCCGTCGCTGCCATCGTCGGCCTCGAAGTGCAGTGGCCGCACCTGGCCCTCATGCAGGGTGAACAGGCTCCGCTGGCTGAGCTCCGAGGGCAGCGCCATGCGGAAGATGCCGCGCGCGCGGTTGCGCGAGCTGTAGCGCCAGGCGCCATCGGCCAGATGCTCCAGCGCCAGTTCACTGTTGCCCGCGGCCATGCCGCGCCAGCTCACGCTGTAGCTTGCGGTGAACGGCCGCAGTTCCGCGGCACCGAGCATCGGGGCGCCCGTGGCCACGAACCCTGCGAGCATCAGGGTTCCCAAACGCATGTTCAGTCCTCGCTCCATTGGCGCGGCCCATCGAGCGTTGCGCCATCCAGCTGTGGCCGGCCGCCGCACCAGTGCAGGCGCCGGGCAGCGATCCAGCTGATCACCTCGGGATAGATCCTGTGCTCCACCGCATGAACCCGCGCTGAAAGGCTGTCCACGGTGTCTCCGGGCAGCACCGGCACGCGGGCCTGCAGCAGCGGCGGGCCCGCGTCGAGCTCGGGCGTCACATAGTGCACGCTGGCGCCGTGTTCGCGATCGCCGGCAGCCAGGGCGCGCGCATGGGTGTCGAGACCTGGGTAGGCCGGCAGCAGCGAGGGATGAATGTTGAGGATGCGACCGGTGTAGTGGTGCACGAAGCCCGCCGACAGCACCCGCATGAAACCGGCAAGCACCACGAGTTCCGCGCCCGAGGCATCGATCTGCTCGCGCAGCGCGGCCTCGAAACCGGCGCGGTCGAAGCCTGCCTCGTTGCGCCAGGCGCGCGCTTCGATGAGTTTCGTCGCCAGGCCCAGATCCTGCGCCGCGGCCAGCCCGGTGGCGCCCACGCGGTCGCCGATGACGGTGACGATGCGACCGGAGATCTGCCCCGACGCGCAGGCGCGCGCGATCGCGAGCATGTTGGTGCCGCGCCCGGAAATCAGCACCGCGATCCGCAGTGGCGCTGCGGCGGCGGTGTTCATTCCTGGACGATGGCCTGGCCGCGGCCGGGGCGTACTTCGCCCACCAGGGTCGCCTGCTCGCCCTGTGCGGCCAGCAGCGCCAGCGCCTCGTCGGCGCGGTCCGCCGGCACGATGGCGATCATGCCCAGGCCGCAGTTGAAGGTGCGGTGCATCTCCGCCGTGGCAATCGACCCGGCGCGCGCCAGCCATTCGAATACCGGATCACGGTGCCAGCTGCGCCGCTCGAGCACGGCATCGAGAGTCTCGGGCAGCACCCGCGGAATGTTGTCGGTGAGGCCGCCGCCAGTGATGTGCGCGAAGCCGTGCACCGGCAGCGCGGCGGCCAGCGCCAGCATGCTGCGCACATAGATGCGCGTGGGTTCGAGCAGGCGGTCGAACAGCGCGCGGCCCTCGACCTGGGTCGTGGCATCGGCGCCGGTGAGCGAGACGAGCTTGCGCACCAGCGAATAGCCGTTCGAGTGCACGCCGGAGGAGGCCATGCCGATGATGGCGTCGCCGGCGCGCACCTTGCTGCCGTCGATGATGCCGCTGCGTTCGACCACGCCGACGCAGAAGCCCGCGAGGTCATAGTCCGCGCCGTGATACATGCCGGGCATTTCAGCCGTTTCGCCGCCCACCAGCGCGCAGCCGGCCTGGCGGCAGCCCTCGGCGATGCCGGCCACCACGGATTCGGCCACTGCCACATCGAGCTTGCCGGTGGCGTAGTAATCGAGAAAGAAGAGCGGTTCAGCACCTTGCACCGCGACGTCGTTGACGCACATGGCCACGAGGTCGATGCCGATGCGGTCGTGGCGGCCGGTGTCGATGGCCAGGCGCAGCTTGGTGCCCACGCCATCGGTGCCGGAGACCAGCACGGGCTCGCGATAGCGCTGCGGCAGCGCCACCAGGGCGCCGAAGCCGCCGACGCCGGCCAGCACCTCGGGGCGCCGGGTGCGGGCCACGTGGGGCTTGATGCGTTCGACCAGCTCGTCGCCGGCATCGATGTCGACACCGGCATCCCGGTAGGTCAGTCCCTGGGGAGGATTCATGAGTCAGGCGGCCTGTGGTGTCGGCATGGAAGGGGGTGCGGTATTGTATAGGAGCTCCGCCGGTCCCGCGCCATGCGCCATATACCCAATCTCATCTGCCTGCTCCGTATCGCCCTGATCATTCCGCTGGTCCTTGCCATGCGGGATGGCGAGCAGGTGCTCATCCTGGTGCTGTTCAGCGTGGCGGCCGTTTCCGATGCGCTGGACGGCTATCTGGCCAAACGGTTCGGATGGAGCTCGGATCTGGGCCGCTTTCTCGATCCCATGGCCGACAAGCTGCTGCTGGTCTCGGTGTTCATCGCGGCGGCCTGGCTGGACATCGCGCCCTGGTGGGTGGCCGCGGTGGCGGTGGCGCGCGACCTCATCATCGCCGGCGGCGCACTGATCTACCGTCTGTGGTTCGGCCCGCTGCACGGGCGGCCGACCGTGATCAGCAAGATCAACACCGGCGCGCAGATCGCCTACCTGCTGGCGGTGATCCTCGCCAGCGCCACGGGCGTGCCGCCACGCGAGATGCTGGAGGCGCTGGCGCTGGTGGTGCTGGTGACCACATTCGCCAGCGGCATCGACTATGTCTCGCGTTTCATGCGGCGGGCCAATGAGCACATTGCCGCGGTGGAGCAGCGCGCCTGATGCAGCAGCTGCCCCTGGGCGTGCGGCTGCAGGACCGCGCCACCTTCGCAAGCTTCGTGTGGCCTTCGGGTTCGACCGCTGCCGCGGCGCTGCATGACTTCGTCGCCGGTCGCGGCCCGCGCATGCTGCTGCTGCATGGCCCGGCCGGCAGCGGCAAATCGCATCTGCTGCAGGCCTGCTGCGCCACGCAGCCGGTGAGCGCCTATCTGCCGCTGCGCCTGCTCGCCGCTTCAGGCGCCGGCGTGCTGGAGGGGGGCGATACGCTGCCTCTGCTGGCCGTGGACGATCTGGACGCCGTGGTGGGCGACGAGGACTGGGAGCAGGCGCTGTTCCGGCTCTACAACGATTGCGAGGCCACGGGCGCGCGCCTGATCTTCGCGGCGCCGGTTCCGCCCGGCGCCTTGCGCTGGCGATTGCCGGATCTGCGTTCGCGGCTGCAGCATCCGCTGGCCCTGAGGCTTGCGCCGCTCGACGATGTGCTGCAGATCGAGGCGCTGCAAAGACATGCCGAGCAGCGCGGCCTGGAGCTGCCGGTGGAGGCCGCTCAATACCTGCAACGGCGGTTGCCGCGCGACATGGCGAACCTCGTGGCGGCGCTGGACCGGCTCGACGCCGCCTCGCTGCGCGAGCAGCGCCGGCTCACCGTGCCCTTCATCCGGCAGGTGTGCGACCTGCCTTGAGGGTGCGCGCGATGGTGGCTACGCGGCGCCCCAGCGCCTGTGCCAGCTGCTGCTCGTCGGCGGAAAGGCGGCCGTCCTCGGCCACACCCTGCACATGCGAGGCGCCATAGGGCGAGCCGCCGGAGCGCGTAGTTGTCAGCAGCGGCTCGGTGTAGGGCAGGCCGACGATGAGCATGCCCTGATGCAGCAGCGGCAGCATCATCGACAGCAGCGTGCTTTCCTGGCCGCCGTGCATGGTCTGCGTGGAGGTGAATACCGCGGCCGGCTTGCCGGCGAGGCCGCCGCGCAGCCACAGCGAGGAGCTCTGGTCGAGGAAATGTTTGACCGGCGCGGCCATGTTGCCGAAGCGCGTGGGGCTGCCCAGCAGCAGGCCATCGGTGGCGGCCAGATCCTCGATCGTGGCCCAGGGCGCGCCGCTGTCCGGCACCGCCTTCACCGGACGCTCGTTGTCCGCGCTCACCGGCGGCACGCTGCGCAGGCGAGAGCGGCAGCCGTCGACGGAATCCACGCCGCGGCAGATCTGGCGCGCCAGCGCCTCGGTGGTGCCCTGGCGCGAGTAGTAGAGCACCAGCAGTTCGGTCATCGGGCTGCCGTCTGCGGCTGCGCCGCGCCCAGATCGTCGGCGCCGTTCCACTGGCGCGTCCAGCGGCCCACCACCAGATCCGGATATTCGCGCCGGCCCACGCTGCCGTTGTAGCGCGCCAGCGCGCGGCGCACGTCGTTGCGCTCCCGCTGCAGATAGTGACGCAGGATGGCGGTGCCCATGCGCATGTTGGCCTCGATCTGCACCAGCTGGTGGCGCCGCATGCCCAGTTCAGAGGGCCAGAAGGGCATCACCTGCATGAGCCCCACGGCGCCGGCGGAAGATACCGCCCAGCGGTTGAAGCGGCTCTCGACGTCGATGACGGCCATGATGAGTCCCGGCGGCAGACGCTGCTCGCCCGGACGGTGCGCCTCGCAATAGGCGCTCTTGAGGATCAGCATGCGCTCGTCGTGGTCCTTCACGATGCGCCGCAGCTTCGGCTCCATCAGCGTGAACCACACGGCGGAGTCGTATTTGTCGGGAAAGCACTCGGCGCTGGCGATGGCCCGGGTCAATACATCCTTGAGTTCCGGATCGCGCTGCGCATCCGCGAAGGCGGGTGCCGCCGCGATCAGCAGCAGCGCGGCCAGCAGCCGCGGGCGATGCCGGGCCGCCTGTCTGTCAGGCCGCGGCAAGGCGTCGCTGGATCTCGGCCAGCACATCATTGGCGGCGATCTCCTCGGTGGTGCCCGCGCGGCGATTGCGGTATTCGAGCCTGCCCGCGGCAATGCCGCGGTCGCCGATCACGATGCAGTGGGGGATGCCCAGCAGCTCCGCGTCGGCGAACTTCACTCCGGGGCGCGCATCGCGATCGTCATAGAGCACGTCGATGCCGGCCGCGCCGAGCGCGGCATAGAGCTGGTCCGCCAGTTGGCGCACCGGTTCGGAGCGGTCGTGATTGAGCGTGACGAGCAGCACGGTGAAGGGGGCGATGGGGTCGGGCCAGATGATTCCCTTGTCATCGTGATTCTGTTCAATGGCGGCCGCCATGATGCGCGTCACACCTATGCCGTAGCAGCCCATCAGCGGCGTGAGCGCCTTGCCCTCCGGGTCCAGCACGGTGGTCTGCATGGCTTCGCTGTACTTGCGACCCAGCTGGAAGATATGGCCCACCTCGATGCCGCGGCGGATCTGCACCTTGCCCTGGCCGCTGGGGCTGGGGTCGCCGGCGACCACATTGCGCAGGTCTGCGGCCTCCGCGGCAGGCAGGTCGCGCTCCCAGTTGACGCCGGTGAGATGCTCGTCCTTCGCGTTCGCGCCGCAGACGAAATCGGCCAGCGCCAGCGCCGAGTGGTCGGCGATCAAGCGCATCGGAAGGCCGACAGGGCCGATGTAGCCCGGCTCGGTGCCGGTCGCCTCGCGCACCCGCGCCGGCTGAGCCATGCGCAGCGGGTTCGCGATGCCGGGAATCTTCTGTGCCTTGACGGCATTGAGCTCATGGTCGCCGCGCAGCACCAGCGCCACGGTGCCGCCGTCGCTGCCGTCGACGATCAGCGTCTTCAGGCAGCGCGCCGGCGCAATGCCGAGCAGCTTCGAGACTTCCTCTATGGTGCGCGCACCGGGCGTCGGAACCCGTGCCAGGGGCTGCGAGGGAGCAGGACGGGCGCCTGCCGGCGGCAGCGCCGGCGCCAGTTCCAGATTGGCGGCGTAGTCATCCGCATCCGACACCGCGATGGCGTCCTCGCCGGAATCGGCCAGCACCTGGAATTCCTCCGAGGCCGTGCCGCCGATGGAGCCGGTGTCGGCCCGCACGGCGCGGAACGACAGCCCCATGCGTTCGAACATGCGCGTGTAGGCGCGTTTCATCGCTTCGTAGCCTTCGGCCAGCGAAGCCTGGTCGGCATGGAAGGAATAGGCGTCCTTCATGATGAACTCGCGGCCGCGCATCACGCCGAAACGCGGCCGGATCTCGTCGCGGAACTTCATCTGGATCTGGTAGAAGTTCACCGGCAGCTGGCGATAGCTGCGCAGCTCCCGGCGCGCGACGTCGGTGATCACCTCTTCATGCGTGGGGCCGATCACGAAGTCGCGCTGGTGGCGGTCCTTCAGGCGCAGCAGCTCGGGGCCGTACTGATCCCAGCGGCCGGATTCCTGCCACAGTTCGGCCGGCTGCACCGCCGGCATCAGCAGCTCCAGGGCGCCGGCGCGGTCCATCTCCTCGCGGATGATGCGCTCCACCTTGCGCAGGGTCTTCAGGCCCATGGGCATGAAGGTATAGATGCCGGCGGCGAGGCGCCGGATGAGTCCTGCGCGCAGCATCAGCTTGTGGCTGATGACTTCGGCTTCGGAAGGGGTTTCCTTGGTGGTGTTGACCGGGTACTGGGAGAGGCGCATGGAAATAGGTGGCGGCTACGGGAATTTGTGGCTGGATAGCCCTTAAGCCTATCATCGCCGCAGCTTATGGACTCTGAAAACCTGCCGGAACGCCCGCGTAGCCGCGCCATCTACCTGCTGCCGAACCTGCTCACGACGGGCTGTCTGTTCGCGGGGTTCTACGCCATCGTCGCCGCCATCGACGGCAATTTCGAGCGCGCCGGTTTCGCGGTGTTCGCCGCGATGCTGTTCGACACGCTCGATGGCCGCACCGCGCGGCTGACGCGCACCGAGAGCGCCTTCGGCAAGGAATACGACAGCCTTGCCGACATGGTGTCCTTCGGCGTGGCGCCGGCCATCGTCGCGTACCAGTGGGGCGTGGCCCGCCTGTTCGAGTACGGCAATGTCTGGGGCCGGCTGGGGTGGCTGGCGGCGTTCTTCTATGCCGTCTGCGCTGCGCTGCGCCTGGCCCGTTTCAACACCCGCGCCAGCGCCGACAAGCGTTTCTTCGAGGGGTTGCCCAGCCCTTCGGCCGCCGCCATCGTTTCGGCCTTCATCTGGTCGTCCAGCGGCTGGCACGAGCCGGGCCTGGTCGGGCTCATCATCGCGCTGCTGATCACGGCCGCGGCGGGCGGGCTGATGGTGAGCAGTTTCGGCTACAACAGCTTCAAGCAGATCAACCTCGAAGGTCCGGTGCGCTTCGCGACGCTGGTGCTGGTGCCGGTGGCCATCGTCGTGGTGTTCAGCCATGCACCACTGAGCCTGCTGCTGATCTTCGGCGGCTATGCACTGTCGGGTCCGTTCACCTGGCTGTTGCGGCGCCTGCGTCGCAATCGTCGCGATGATGGTCCGGCCGGGGAGGGATAGCCTTGCGCGATCGCGCCGCCTATCTCAGGGCGCTGGGAATCGAGGACTGGAGGTTGCGCGGTGGTGATGCGGCGGTGCCGGCCGCCGAAGTCGAAGCGCCCGCGTGCGCCGGGCCTGCCGCCACAGCCGGCGATTCCTGGGAGCAAGTGGCCGCCGAGGTGGCCGGGTGCGTGCGCTGCCCGCTGCACCAGAACCGCATCAACACCGTGTTCGGCGTCGGCAACCGCCAGGCGCACTGGCTGATCGTGGGCGAAGCCCCGGGCGTCGAAGAGGACAAGCGGGGCGAGCCCTTCGTCGGCCGTGCCGGCCAGCTGCTCAATTCGATGCTGCGCGGCATCGGCCTTGAGCGCGAGGTAGTGTTCATCGCCAATGTGCTCAAGTGCCGCCCGCCGAACAACCGCGAACCGCAGCCTGCTGAGGTCGCGCAATGCCTGCCGTATCTAGAGCGCCAGATCGCATTGCTGAGGCCGCGCATCATGCTCGCCGTGGGGCGCATCGCGGCCCAGAACCTGCTGGCCACCGACACGCCCATAGGCAAGTTGCGCGGCCATGTGCATGCCTTCGGCGCCTCGCGCACGCCGCTGGTCGTCACCTATCACCCGGCCTATCTGCTGCGCTCTCCCGGCGAAAAGCGCAAAGCCTGGGAAGATCTGAAGTTCGCGCGCCGCATCTACCGCGAACACTCCGCATGAGCGCCCTGCCCGAGATCCTGATACGGGACATGGGCTTTGACGATGTGGATGCCGTCGTCGCGCTGGAGCGCGCTTCCTATCCGTTTCCCTGGAGCGAGGGCATTTTCCGCGACTGCCTGCGGGTGGGGTACTACTGCTGTGTGGTGGAGCTCGATCACCTGCTGATCGGGCACGCCGCGATGAGCAGCGGCGCCGGCGAAGCCCATGTGCTGAACCTGTGTGTGGACGAGCGCTACCGCTGCCGCGGCATCGGCGGGGCCTTGCTGGAGCATCTGCTGGAATTTGCCCAGTCCGTCGGCGCCAGCGATGTGTACCTGGAGGTGCGCCCGTCCAACACCGCGGCCGTGCGCCTGTACCAGTCACAGGGATTCACTCAGATCGGCATCCGCAAGGGCTATTATCAGGCGGTGGGCGGGCGCGAGGATGCGGTGGTGCTGCGCCGGAAGATGGGCAAGCCCCGCCGGTAGACCCAGCGGGATGCGCATTGACCAGCGATTGGATGCCCGCCGTGGTTTGCTGCCTGGTTTGTGCCGTTCGCTGCTTCGTGGCAGGCTGCTGGTTTCCAGGAGGTCGGGGTTCGGGCAGGCGCCCGTCACCCGCGTGGAGGGTCACTCGTGAAGAAAGTCCTGATTGCTCTCGGTATCGGCTTTGCGGCGTCTGTCGTATTCCTGTGGGAATCGCCGGCAGTGGCGCAGACCGGCTCCGGCTGGATACAGCTCTTCGACGGCAAGACGATTGGCGATGAGTGGAGTCGGCTCGGCGAGGCCAACTGGCATGTCGAGGACGGGTCCATCGTCGCCGACCAGAACAGCAAAGAAGGCGCGGCGTATCTTGTCAGC
>CAUJIK010000073.1 GCA_963205255.1 Pseudomonadota bacterium | reverse complement strand
CGCTGAACTTGCCCGCGATGGTGGCGATTACCGGCAGCCCGGCGCGTAATCCGGATCCGTTGCTGTTGAACAGGGTTTCGGCGAAGAACATCTCCTTCGACAGGAAGCCGTTCAGCAGCGGTACGCCCGCCATGGCCGCCGCGGCGACGGTGGCGATCGTCGCGGTGATCGGCATCACGCGGGCCAGGCCGCTCAGTCGTCGCAGGTCGCGCGTTCCGGTGCCGTGGTCGACGATGCCCGCGGCCATGAACAGCGAGGCCTTGAAGGTGGCGTGGTTCATCATGTGGAACAGCGCGGCCACCAGTGCCAGCGGACTGTTCATGCCCAGCAGCAGGGTGATGAGGCCGAGGTGGCTGATGGTGGAATAGGCCAGCACGCCCTTCATGTCGCGCTGGAACAGCGCGGCTCCAGCGCCGAGCAGCAATGTGGCAAGGCCCGCGCCGCAGACCAGCGTGAACCACAGGTCGGTGCCGGAGAGCACCGGCCACAGCCGGGCCAGCAGGAACACGCCCGCCTTGACCATGGTGGCCGAGTGCAGATAGGCGGACACTGGGGTGGGCGCCGACATCGCATGCGGCAGCCAGAAATGAAACGGGAACTGGGCGCTCTTGGTGAACGCGCCCAGCAGCACCAGCGCCAGTATGGTCGGATACCAGGGGTTGGCGCGGATGATGTCGCCCGCGGCGAGCACATCGTCCAGGCGGTAACTGCCGACGATATTGCCGATCATCAGCACGCCGGCCAGCAGGCACAGGCCGCCGGCGGCCGTAATGGCCAGCGCCATCAGCGCTCCGCGCCGGGCCACCTCCAGGTGGTACCAGTAGGCGATCAGCATGAACGAGGTGAAGCTGGTGAGCTCCCAGAACACGATCATCTGGATCAGGTCGCCCGACAGCACCACGCCCAGCATCGCGGCCATGAAGGCCAGCAGGAACGAGAAGAAGCGCGGCACCGGGTCGGCCGGGGACATGTAGTAGCGCGCGTACATGACCACCAGCGTGCCCATGCCGCTGATCAGCATCGCGAACACCCAGGCGTAGCCATCCATGCGCAGCTGCACCGACAGGTTCAGCGTCGGCACCCATTCCCAGGTGATTCGCAGGACCTCGCCGGCGGCGACCGCCGGGTACTGGAGCGCCACCAGCACCGTGCAGGCGAGCGTCACCGCACCCGCCAACCAGGCCTCGCTGTTGCGGGCATTGGAGGGCAGGAAGGCGGCGATCAGGCTGCCGACGAAGGGCAGCAGGACGATCAGTAACAATTGCACGGCAGGATTCTATCGGGCTCGCGCTTCAGATGTCCGTATCGAATCGCTATCCTCCGGAACAATGTCGATATGGGCAGGTCGGTTGATGCGCGTCCGCGGGCGCTGGTTGCTGGTCGTGGCCGCCGCGGCGGCGTTCTGGGCCGCGGCACAGTCCGCCGTCGGCGCCGTTCCTGCCTTGCGCGCGGTGCAGGCCCACGACCGGCTGCTGGTGATCGCTCCCCATCCGGATGATGAATCGCTGTGCTGTGGCGGCCTCATCGACCAGGCGCGCCGCGCCGGAGCCCAGGTCTCGATCGTATGGGTGACCAGCGGCGACGGTTTCCGCTGGGACGCGATGGTGGTGCAGCGCCGGCTGCGGGTGCGCGGCCAGGGCCTCACGGCGCTTGCCCGGACGCGCATGGTCGAGGCCGAGGCGGCGGCCGGACTCCTGCGCGTGCCGCGCGAAAGGCAGTTTTTTCTCGGCTATCCGGACCGCGGCATCCTGCCGCTGGTGCTCGATTATTATTACTACGACACGGCCTGGCGTTCGCGCTACACCGGCAACAGCGCGGTGGTCTACGAGGAGGCGCTGAGCCCGGGATCGGCCTACACCGGCGCCGATCTGGAACGGGACCTGACGCAGGTGCTCGACCAGGTGCGACCCACGCTGGTGCTGGCGCCCAGCCCGCAGGACACGCATCCGGATCATCGCGCCGTGGGCATCCTGGCCCACCGGCTTCTCAGCGTTCGTGGCGAGGCGGCGAACCTGCGTTTCTGGATCGTGCATGGAGGACGTGGCTGGCCCGCGCCACGGGCGTTCCGCCCCGACCGGCCGCAGACGATCGCGCCGCGCGGACGGGGCATGGAGTGGGAGATGCTGGCGCTGGATGCCGCCTCGCTGGCGGTCAAGCGCGAGGCCGTCGAGGCGCATGTGACCCAGGCCCGGGTCATGCGCCGCGTGATGCTCAGCCATGTGCGCCGCACGGAACTGTTTTCGCGCACGCCGGTGCCGCCGGGCTCGCCCGACTGCCTCGGCGCATTGCCGTGCGAATTCGAGCTGGAGCCTGCGAGCGAGGAAGCAGCTTTCTGAAAGCCGCTTCAGCCGGCCGCAGGGGCAACAGGCTCCACGATGACCCGCACCGACAGCTCATGGGCCGCGCCGCCGAGGATCACGCCGCGCAAGGGGGAGACATCGGAGAAGTCGCGTCCCCAGGCCAGCGCCACATGGTCCATGCCGGCAAAACCGCCATTGGTGGGGTCCAGTTCCATCCAGCCGAAGGGCGGGCACCATATGGCGACCCAGGCATGCGTGGCGCCGGCGCCGATGAGGGCGGGCTGCTCTTCTGCCGACGACCGGGTGGGATGAGTGCGCAGATAGCCGCTCATGTAGCGCGCCGGCAGTCCGCGCGCGCGCAAGCAGGCGATCATCAGATGCGCGAAGTCCTGACACACGCCGCGCTTGCGCTCCAGCACTTCCAGCACCGAGGTGCTGATGGTGGTCTCGCCCGGCGCGTAGGTGAGTTCGGCGAACATGTGGTCGCACAGCGCCTTGGCACAGGCCAGTATTGGGCGGTTCTCGCTGAAGCACTCCCGCGCATAGTCGAGCAGCTGCCCCTTGATGCGCACATGGGGTGATTCATGGCGGAAGCGCGCGGCTTCCAGCGCTTCGAGCGCGGGCCCCGTGCGCCGGTAGGCGCAGGCGTCGCGCACCTGCTCCCATGGTCGCGTGTCCTCGGCCAGCACCACCGGGCGCGCGAACAGGTCGATGAGCATCTGCGAGCGCACCGACAGCTCGCGGTGCGGTTGGGCCAGTTCGATGCGGATGACCGGATTGCCGAAAGCGTCGAGCCGCTCGAAGCGGTGCTGCGGGGCGGGCTGGACCTGGATCGAGGACTCCATGCATTGTTGCCACGGCGAGGGGCGCGGCACCAGGTGCAGCAGGTGATGCGAATGCATCACGTCGCTGCCGTAGCGATAGATGGTCTGGTGATCGATGCGGTAGCGCATGGCGGTTCAGCTCGACAGCGATTGCGCGTCGGTATCGACATGCGCAAAGAAGCGCACCGAGAGGCGGTCGGAGATCCTGCCGGCCTCCTCCGCGAAGGCGGCCAGAGCAGCGCGCAGCGCGGGCGGTTCCAGGGTCGGCGCCGGCAGCGGCGGCAGTTGCCACTCCGGGTCGGCCGGATCGGGCACCAGGGCCGCCAGGTGCTCGCTGATGCGCCTTGCCTGGAAGGTCAGGGAGTGCGGGTGGCGTTCGTCGCCGAGCAGCAGCGCGAGCACCGGTGTCAGGTGCGGCATGCCGGCATAGCTGCGACGGTAGGTGGCGAGGCTGTCGCAGATATCGAGCAGCCGTTCGAGGGCTTCGGGGCTCGCCGCCGCTTCGTTGCCCAGCGGTGCGTCGAGCATGGCTACAAGGAACTGGGCGCGTTCGATGGCGCAGCCCAGCTGCATGGCGTGCCAGCCTTCGTCGCGCGTCATGTCTGTATCGCAGTAACCCGCCAGCGCCGCCAGCTGTTGCAGCAGCGGGTCGCGCTGTTCGCGCGGGCTGCTGCCCGATGAGGCAGCCTGGTGCAGCTGGCGTTGCAGGGCGATGACGCCGCGCCAGTAGCGGGTCGACAGGCGGTTGCGCACCTGGGAGGCGCCGCGTGCCAGGAACTGGATTGCGGCGGCGGCGCCGGAGATATCGCCGGTGACGTGCAGCTGCCGCAGTTCGTGCTGGCCGCGCACGCTGTAACGCCCCAGCCAGTAAAGGTTCTCCACCAGCCGCGAGGGAATGTCGCTGCGGCGGACTTCAGGGCTCCACGATGGCGCGGCCACTGACTCGGCCTGGCCTTCCGACAGCACCCAGATGTCCTTGGCGCCGCCGCCGCGCTGCGAGGAGACGATGTCGGCCGCGTCCTGCTGCGCAATGCGCGCGAGGCCTCCCGGCATCACGCGCACGCCGTCGCGGGTGGTGAAGGCATAGACACGGATGGTGAGCGCGCGCGACACCAGATCGGCGCCCCGGGCGCTTTGCCAGACCGGAGCCTGCGAGAGACGCACGTGTTCCTGCGCCACGTAGGCGTAAGGCCGCAGCTTCAGTCTTGTGACCAGCCGGTCGCGCGCCGCGCCCAGTGTGTCGTGGCCGAAGATGGGCTCGAAGTGCTGGTTGGGGTAGGTGGGCTTGATTACCAGATGGTCGAGGTTCGCGAGCACGTAATCCAGCGCCGGCCGCTCGCCGCACCACCAGGTGGCGACCTCCGGCAACAGAAGGCGCTGGCCCAGCAACCGCTCCGAGATGGCAGGCAGAAAGCCCAGCCAGGCGGCCGATTCCAGCACTCCGGAGCCCAGCGCATTGGCGACCACGACATTGCCGGCGCGCAGCGCGCCGAGCAGACCCGGCACGCCCAGCGCCGAGTCGCCGCGCAGTTCCAGCGGGTCGCAGAAATCATCATCGAGACGGCGCAGGATGGTGCGCACGCGCCTGAGCCCCGCGAGCGTCTTCAGATAGACGACGTCGCCGCGCACCGTCAGATCGCTGCCCTCGATCAGCGGCATGCCCAGCTGGCGGGCGAGGTACACATGTTCGAAGTAGGTTTCGTTGAAGTGGCCCGGCGTGAGGATCACCGCCAGCGGCGCGACATCGTCGTCGGACCGCAGCAGGTCCTGGCGCAGGGCATCGAAGAAGCCGCGCACGCGGCGCACTCCCACGGCGGGCAACACCTCGGCATGCACCTGCTCGAGGATCTCGCGGTTCTCCAGCGCGTAGCCTGCGCCGGAAGGGGCCTGGGTGCGATCGGCCAGCAACCACCAGCGCCCGTCGGGCGCGCGTGCGAGATCCGCGGCGTAGAGGTGCAGCCATCTGCCGTCGGCGGGCTTCAGCCCGGAGCAGGGCCACAGGAAGTTGGGATGGCCGAAGGGCAGCTCGGTGGGCACCAGGCCTTCCGCGATGAGCCGCTGCGGGCCATACAGGTCGGCCAGCACGGCATTGAGCAATTCGCAGCGCTGCGCGACGCCGGCTTCGATGATCCGCCACTCGTGGGCAGGCAGCACGAAGGGCAGAGGGTCCAGCGCCCAGGGCCGGTCGGTGCCCTGCGGATCGGAATAGACATTGTAAGTGACGCCGTTCTCGGCGATGAGGCGCCGCGTCAGCTCGTGCGAGCGCCGGATGGCATCAGTGGAGCCGCTGCGCAGGCGCCCGATCAGCGTCCGCCAGTGCGGGCGCAGCTGCGAACCGGGATCGTTCAGTTCGTCATAGCGCGGCAGATCCGGCTCGCGCGCCGCCGATGTGCCCATCACCGGAACAGGGCGCGCACGAATGGAGGGGCGAGGGGCATCCGCGAATTATAGCCCCGTGTCTTATGGCAACGGGCGCACCAAATTGAAGCCCCGGCAGCAATGATGAGCACCATGGTGATGCGCGGCCCGCTGCGTTTGAACAGCGCAATCGCAGTCTGGTAAGTTCGGACCAGAAGAAACCGACTAATGAAAACAAACTGGTCCAAGTACCCCGCGGCCGGATTGCACGACGAACTCGTCGGGCCGGGTGGCGGTCCGCGTGCCGCGGCCCGTGCCCTGCTGGGCTACCTGTCGGAACTCGAGGGCGAGGAGATCGCGGTAAGGCAGCAGGCCGTCGAGATCGCCGTCCGGACCATGGGCATCACCTTCACGGTCTATCACGAGCAGAATGGCTCGATCGATCGCACCTGGCCGCTCGACATCATCCCTCGCATCATCTCGCGCAAGGAGTGGTTGCGCATCGAGAAAGGCCTGGTGCAGCGCGCCGCGGCGCTGAACCTGTTCATCGACGACGTCTATCACGACCAGAAATTCATCCGCGACGGGCGCATGCCCGGCGAGATCATCCACACCTCGAAGAACTTCCGCGCCTGCTGCAGCGGCGTATCGCCGCCGCTGGGAGTGTGGGCGCATATCTGCGGCTCGGATCTGATCCGCGACAGGAATGGCACGGTGTATGTGCTGGAGGACAACCTGCGCGTGCCGTCGGGCGTTTCATACATGCTGGAGAACCGGCATGTGATCAAGCGCGTGTTCCCGGAAGTGTTCGAGAACTCGACCATCCTGCCGGTGGACGATTACCCCTCGCAGCTCTACGACATGCTCGCGGCGCTGTCGCCGCGCAAGCAGGCGCGGCCCGAGGTGGTGGTGCTCACGCCGGGCATCTACAACTCGGCCTATTTCGAGCACTCCTATCTGGCGCGGCAGATGGGCTGCGAGCTGGTGGAGGGCCGCGATCTCGCCGTGGACAGCGACGACTGCGTGTACATGCAGACGGTGGATGGCTGGACTCGCGTGGATGTGATCTACCGCCGCATCGATGACGACTTCCTAGATCCGGAGGTGTTCCGCGAGGATTCCACGCTGGGCGTCGCGGGCCTGATGCGCGCCTGGAAGAAGGGCAATGTGGCGCTGGCGAATGCGCCGGGCGCGGGCGTGGCGGACGACAAGCTCGTCTATACCTACGTGCCGGACATGATCAAGTATTACCTCGATGAGGATCCCATTCTCGACAATGTGCCGTCGTGGCGCTGCGCGGAACCCAGGCATCTCAAGCATGTGCTTTCGCAGCTGGACCAGCTGGTGGTCAAGCCCGTCGATGGCTCCGGCGGCTACGGCATGCTCATGGGTCCGATGTCCTCGAAGGCCGAGCGAGACAAATTCGCGCGCGCCCTGAAGGCCGATCCGCGCAGCTTCGTCGCGCAGCCGGTCATCACGCTCTCGACCGTGCCCACGCTGGTGGGCGACACCTTCGAACCGCGTCATGTCGATCTGCGGCCCTTCATCCTCAGCGGTCCGCAGACCAGCGTGACCATGGGCGGCCTCACGCGCGTGGCGCTGCGCAAGGGGTCGCTGGTGGTGAATTCCTCGCAGGGCGGCGGCAGCAAGGACACCTGGATCGTGGACACGGAGGCCTGAGGTTCAACGATGCTCGCGCGGGTCGCAGAAAACGTCTACTGGTTCGCCCGCTACATGGAGCGGGCGGAGAACACCGCGCGCCTGGTCAACGTCAATGCCCACCTGCTGCTCGATCTGCCCCGGGGCATCGCGCCGGGCTGGCTGCCGCTGGTGGATATCAGCGGCAGCCGCGATGCCTTCGATACCCGGTATCCGAAAGCCGATGATCGCGACGTGGTGCACTATCTCGTCGCTGACCCGAACAACCCGGGATCGATCTATTCTTCGCTGCGCGCAGCGCGCGAGAATGCGCGCACGCTGCGCGAGGTGCTGCCCACCGGGGCCTGGGAAATGCTCAACGATTTCCATGCGGCGTTCGTCCGCGACATCGGCAGCAGTCTCACCAAGCGCGCACGCTTCAACTTTCTCAACGGCATCGTGCGGTCGCTGCAGCTGGTTTCGGGCGCGCTGGATGGCACGATGAACCGCAACGCGGCCCACACTTTCCTGCTGCTGGGGCGCAACCTGGAACGCACTGACATGACCAGTCGCATCGTCGATGTGCGTTCGGCGCAGCTGTTGCCTGCTGCAACGCCGGAACTGCGGCCGTTCGAGTCGGTGCAGTGGATGAGCGTGCTCAAGTCGCTGTCCGCGTACCAGATGTATCGTGTCGCGGTGCGTTCGCGCGTGCGCCGCGCGGATGTGCTGCAGTTCCTGCTGCGCAACGACCAGTTTCCCCGCGCCTGCCTGTTCTGTTTCAACCAGGTGGAGCTGTTCCTGCGGTCGCTGCCGCGCAGCGAGCCGGTGCTCGACAGGCTGGAGGCCGCGCGTGCCTATGTGGTGCGCGCGGCGCTGGATTCACTCGATCAGCCAGGGCTGCATGGTTTCATCGATCGGCTGCAGCTGCACATCAACGAGGTGCACGAGGGCGTGGCGCGTCTGTATTTCCCTGGTTCGGGCGATCGGGGGCTGCCAGACCGCGCTTCTCGAGCAGAGGCCCGATCCGTGGTTCGTCGCCGGCGAAGTTCCGGAACAGCGTAAGCGCATCGACGCTGCCGCCGCGCGAGAGCAGCGTTTCACGGAAATGGTCGCCATTGGCGCGCGTGAGCCCGCCATGCTCGCGGAACCAGGCGCCGCTCTGCGCATCCAGCACTTCCGACCAGATGTAGGAGTAGTAGCCCGCGGCGTAGCCGCCCATGATGTGGCTGAAGTAGGGCGTGCGGTAGCGCGGCGGCACGGGCGGGAAATCCACGCCGTCGGCCTTGAGGGCCGCCGCCTCGAAGTCCATCACGCCCGCGGCCTCGGGCACGTCAGCGACGCCGGCCTGGTGCCAGCGCTGGTCGAGCATGGCCGCGCCGAGATATTCGGTGGTCGCATGCCCCTGGTTGAACTTCGAGGCCGCGATCACCTTGTCCAGCAGCTCCTGCGGCATCGGTTCGCCTGTCTGGTAGTGCCGTGCGTAGTTGGCGAGTACTTCGGGCCACTCGGCCCACATCTCGTTCACCTGCGATGGGTACTCGACGAAATCCCGCGGCACGCTGGTGCCGCTGAAGTAGGGATAGGTGACATTCGAGAACATGCCATGCAGCGCGTGGCCGAACTCGTGGAAGGCCGTGGTGACCTCATCCCAGGTCAGCAGCGTGGGTTCGCCCTCCGGCGGCTTGGGGATGTTCAGATGGTTGGCCACCACCGGCTGCAGCCCGAGCAGCTTCGACTGCGAGACATAGGCATTCATCCACGCTCCGCCGCGCTTGGACTTGCGGGCGTACATGTCGGCGATGAAGAAGGCCAGCAGCTTGCCGTCGGCGTCGGTCGCCTCGTACACCCACACATCCGGGTGATAGACGGGCAGGTCGGTGCGGCGCTTGAAGCTCAGACCATAAAGCCGGTTGGCCGCGAAGAACACGCCTTTCTCGAGCACATTGGTGAGCTCGAAATAGGGCTTGAGCTGCCCGCCATCGAAGGCATAGCGTTCGGCGCGCAGCTTCTCGGTGTAGAAATCCCAGTCCCAGGCGGCAAGCTCGAAGCCGCCGCCCTCGCGGTCGATGAGGGTCTGCAGCGCCGCGGCTTCGCGCCGCGCATTGGCGACGGCCGCCGGCGCCAGCTGGCCCAGCATGGCGTTGACGGCCGCGGGTGTGCGCGCCGTCTGGTCGGCAATGGCATAGGCCGCGGCGCTGTCGTAGCCCAGCAGCTTCGCCCGCTCGGCGCGCAGCCTGATCACGCGGCTGATGATGGCGCGCGTGTCGTACTCGCCGCCTCGGCTGCCGCGCGTCACTGATGCCTCGTGCAGCCGCTGACGCAGCGCGCGGTGGGTGAGCTCGGCATTGGGCGGCTGGCCGGTGGTGTTCAGCAACGTGAGCACGTACTTGCCGGGAAGCTGGCGCGACTCGGCTTCGCTGGCCGCGGCGGCGATCTGGGCCGGCGTGAGGCCATCGAGCTCCTTCACGTCATCGACCACCACGGCGGAGGCATTCACCTCGTCCAGCACCTTCTGGTTGAACTCGCTGGAGAGCGAGGCCAGTTCCGCGTTCATGGCCTTCAGGCGCGTCTTGTCCGCCTCCGACAGGCGCGCGCCGGCGCGCACGAAATCCTCGTGGTAGCGCTCCACGAGGCGGCGGGCTTCGGCGTCGGTCATGCGCTCGCGCTGGTCGTGGAGCGTCTGGATGCGCGCGAACAGCTTGCCGTTGAGCGTGATGGCGTCGCTGTGCGCAGCGAAGCGCGGTGCGTACTCATTGCGCAGCTGGTTGCGCGTGTCGTTGGTGTCCGCGGCCACCAGCGAGAAGAACACCGTGATCGCGCGGTCGAGAGTGCGGCCGCTTTTTTCCAGCGCCACCAGCGTGTTCTCGAAGGTGGGCGCGGCGGGGTCGTTGGCGATGACCTCGACCTCGCGCAGCTGCTCGGCCATGCCGGCATCGAAGGCGGGGGAGAAATGGGTGTCCTGGATGCTGTCGAACTGCGGGTAGTGCAGGGGCAGCGGGCTGTCCGCGAGGAAGGGGTTCGCAGCTTGCTGAGCGGCGGAGCCTTCGGGGGAGAGGGCGAGCGAGGCGGTGGCGGCAAGAGCCGGGACGAGGCGCATGGTCATGGCTTTGGCAATCAGCTTTCGCAGGAATGGGAAGCCGAATACTAACCCCCCGTCTGCGCCGTGCGGGCTTAGTATCCGGGCATGGACATTCCACACAGGGTTTCCGGGCTGGCGGCGCTGGCTGCCGCGGCATTGCTGGCTGGCTGTGGTCTGGCCGAAACCACGGCGGCTGGCGCGGCCGGCGCAGCCAGTTCCGCCGAGCAGGCCAGGCAGGCACAGCAGCAGCTGGAGCAGGTACAGCAGCAGCTCGATGCCGCCCAGCAGCAGGCCGCACAGGCTCGCGCGGCGGCGGAAGCGGCGGCGCAGTAGCTTCTTCTGCCGCAGCGGGCCAGGCAGCCGGCTATCGGCGCTGTGCCAGCAGTCCGTCGCCGCGGCGCTGCGCCGTGAAACCGGCGCGCTCCAGCCGTTTCTTCACCTCGCCGGGCACATCGCGGCCGCTGGTGAGCCGGTTCGGCGTGCCGGTGTAGTGGAACAGCAGGCCGCCACGGCGCAGCACCCGCGCCAGCTGTTCGTAGAAGGCAAGGGAATAGAGCTCGCCCGCGATGCCGAAGCGCGGGGGATCATGCAGCACGGCATCGACCGAAGCCGGAGCCATGGCCGGCACGGCATGCTCCACCGCTCCGGCGTGCAGCGTCAGGCGCGCATCGGTGGCGGGGGACCAGGGGTTCATCGAGCGCAGCCAGTGCACGGCCTCGTTCTTCTCGAAGGAGAGCACCTGCCCGGCCTGCTGTTCCAGGCAGGCCACTGCGAAGTAGCCCAGCCCGCCGCAGCAGTCGAGCACGGTCTTGCCGCGGGGTTCGATCCAGGTGACCTTGGTGCGTGCATCCTCCAGCGGTGAGACCTTGGCGGTGGGCAGCATCTTGATGCCGTCGATCTCGAAGGTGGGCGGACCCCAGTCCGTGGGCACGAGCTTGATGAGGCCGCCGCTGAAGCGGGCCACGGGCTCGAAGGCGCTGCCTGACCAGCAGTAGACCGTGCGGTCGCGCAGGCGGCCGGGGTAGGGGAGGTCGGTGCCGTTCCAGTGCCAGCTCTCAGGGCTGATGCCGACGTCGGTCTCCGAGCGCCGCAGATCCAGGGAAACGCGCAATGTCTGCGCCCCGCCGGCGCGCGCCCGCGCAAGGCTGGCGCCCGTCGCGGCGGTGAGGAGTGGGCCCGGCATGAAGGCATCTTCTCATGAAGGGCAGGTTTGCTCTTTTGGAACAGCGGGTTGGGGAGGTTTCCCACGGGATTCCGCGAGCTCCAAAACGTCTTGCTCTCGTTCCCGGCCCCCCCTAGAATGCGCGTCCTCATTGCGCCCGTAGCTCAGTTGGATAGAGCGTCTGGCTACGAACCAGAAGGTCGGAGGTTCGAATCCTTCCGGGCGCGCCAATCAAGACAAGGGCTTGCTTTCACGGGCGAGCCCTTTGTTTTTCTGGCGTAGGGAAATCGTAGAGTTGCGCCCTACGCGCCCGTTCAATCACCGCCAACAGCTAGAGCTGCCCGGAATCTCAGCGGGAGTCGGCCGGATGCGGCGTCGCAGCCATCTCCTTCTGGGAGTCCTTCGTCGCCCGCCCCTGCGAAAGATAGTGGCAAATGCGCCAGATATGGTTCCCGATACGCTCCAGCGAGCGGAAGGTATCCGTACGCTGCAGCGCATTGGCCGAGCTTTCCAGACCCGACGCAGTCTCCTTCAACAGATCGTGCCGCACCTGGCGCGAGAGGCCCGACAGCTGCGTTGCGTTCGATTCCAGCTGTTCCAGGTGCGCCTGCAGATCTCCCTGCTGCAGCCCGCGCTGCGCCAGTTGCAGGATCTGCCGGATGTTCTCCAGCGCCCAGCGGTACCCTGGCTGAGCCAGGTCGATGCGGGCCTGCGAGAGGTCGTGCAGACGGGTGTGGAATCGCAGCAGATGATCGATCGCATGCAGTTGCGCGATGCGCTGGGCGCCGGCCACGACGTTGTCCGCGGGCATTTCTATGCGGCTGACGAAGTCATACGTCTCGTTCAGCAATGGCGCCACCTGCTGCAGCCGGGTCTCGTGCGTGGCGGTGCCCGAACCGGACAGCATCTCTGCGTAGACGTCCAGCAGTCGCAACGTCACCTGCTCCAGCGCACGCTGTGAAGCCTCCAGGGCAACCTCCGGAATCGACAGCAGCGAGGTGTCCAGCCGCTGCGTGACCACCTCGCCCCGCTCGGGCAGAAAGCGTTCGACCAGCCGCGCGAACCGCGACACGAACGGCAGGAACAGGACCACTCCCACTACGATGAAGAGTGTATGAAACGCCGCGAGACTGGTCGCTCCGGCCTCCAGACCGGCGTGGGTGTCCAGCCAGCCGATCACGCGCAGGAACATTGGCAGCAGGGCGATGGCGAGGGCGCCGGCCACTGCATTGAACAGGATGTATGCCAGTGCGGTCCGTTTGGCGTAGATCGTTCCACCGATGGCCACCAGGGCGCCGGTGAAGGTGGTACCAATCGCCGCGCCGACCACCAGAGCCGCGGCCTGCTCGAAGTTGATGGTCTGCGTGTGCAAGGCGGTCAGGGTGGTGGCGATGGCGGCCGTCGATGACTGCAGAATCGCGGTCAGTGCGAGGCCGATCAGCATCGTGACCACCGGGGCCGCGAATCCGCCCGCTGGCAATGCAGCCAGGTTGAATACTTCGGCCAGGCCTTGCATGCCCTGTTGCAGCGTATCCAGCCCCAGGAACAACATGCCGAAGCCGGCCATGGCCAGACCCAGTTCGGCCCAGCCTCCCCGGGCGAGCAACTTGAGCATCGCCCCACCCCCGATCAGCGGCAGGGTGTAGAAGCCGAGCTGGATCTTCAGTCCCAGAGTCGCGACGATCCAGCCCGTTGCGGTGTTGCCCAGACTCGCGCCGATGAGCACACCGATAGCCTGCGAGAAAGTGATCAGGCCGGCGCTGACGAAACCGATCAGCGTGACGGTGGTGGCGGTCGAGGACTGGACCGCCATGGTGGCCAGCGTGCCCGAAATGAATGCCTTGGCCGGCGTGCCGGTGAAATGCGCCAGCGCTCGCTGGGTGACTCCGCCGCCGAAGGCCACCAATCCCTGCGACAGCAGCATCATGCCGATCAGGAACAAGCCGAGGCCGCCGGCAAACGGAAAAGCGATGTCTTGCATAAGCTCCTATTGCCATGGAGATGGTACTTTCATCGTAAGGCCGGCGCCGGATGCTCCATTAGCGATGCCAGCAGCACCGCGAGCAGCGCCGGCACGAACACGGCGAGGAACTGCGCCAGCGGCAGGCTTACGCCAACCAGGGCCAGTGCGATCATTGCGCTTGAAACGACGCCGCAGAAAACACCCACCGCCATGGCCACCCATCCACTGGCGTGTTTGGAAAGATAGCGGTTTGTCACGGCGAAACAGATGCCCGAGAGTACGGACGACATCAGGCTCAGAGACCACAGATAGGCGAAGGCACTGGCCGCATCGCCGTTCAGCGTGCCCACTCCCCATGCCCCGAAAATGCCGGTCACGGCGTGGGCAGCCATGAAACCCACGACGTACCTGGGTGCAGATTTCATGTGAGGATCATACGCCGGTGCGTCCAGCAGGGAGCGCGCCGGCCTGCTGCAAACCCCGCACCTCCCTCGCCAGCGCGATCACCGACAACGGCGCGCACCCCTCTGCCTTGTTGCTGAGGCTCACATAGGCCAGCTGCCCGGCGTTGACGGTGCCGGCGATCACCCGCGCCAGCACAGCACGCGTCTGCGGATCAGGATCCATCATCCGGTCATAGGGAGCATATGTCTGCTGCGCATTCTCGTAGCCGAACGCGCCGTGCACCGGATTGAGATTCCAGCGGCAAACCAGAGGACCGGGCCAAAGGGCGCGGAGGAGGGGAAGCTGTGCGTCGATCGGCGGCATCCTGGCATGCAGGGCCATGCAGTAGGTGGCGCCGGTTTCGCGCAAGACTTGCGTAAAAGCGGGTATCAACCACTCAGGGTTACGCACTTCCACAGCCACCACAGCCTCGGGCACTGTCGAACGAACGTCGGGAAGCGCGTGCAACAACGTGTGCAGGCGATCGATCAACTCCGGAATACTTGCGAGCCTGGAGGGCGGCAGGGGACTGATCTGAAAAACCAGCACACCGAGCTTTGCACCCAGCCCATGCAGGGCGGGTTCGACGAACTCGCGCAGGGCGCAAGCCGCATCCAGGAAATGATCGTTGGGACGGCTGCCGCGTCCAGACCCGTCGCGCACGAGGATGTCGGTCACCAGGCTCGGAGCCTTCACCATGAAGCGAAAGTCGGCGGGAACCCGGGCCGCATAGTCGGCGAACTGTGCGGCAGTCAGCGGACGGTAGAAGCCGCGATCCAGGCTGACGGTGCGAAACAGCGGATGCCTGGCGTAAGCATGCAGGCCGTGACGCGAGAGGATCGCTTCAGGATAGTTCTGCGCCCAAACCAGCCCGGTCCAGCCGGGATAGTTCCACGATGCCGTACCCAGCCGCAGCGTGGATGGCAACATGGCGGCAAGCTCGACCAGCATGGGGTCGATCGGCGCGGGCTCGACGAGAACATCAGACGCGCCACGCGCCAAGCCGGAATCGCCAGGAGTCCCGGGAAACAATGTCTGCTGCATGGATTTCGCACTATCCACCGACGTGGATGCAAGCATCGCCGGCACGCCGGTTCTACCGCAAGAGCAGATATTCCATGAGACTCACTCGACCAGATCGCTGATGTCGTTGTCCCGCCACGAATCCGGCAGGCTTGCCTGTTCGCAGTAGCGGAAGCTGCGCTCCCAGCCGCTGTCGGATTTCGACGTGAAGCGCGAATCGTCCGGAATCTCCCACACGACGCCCTGGACATCGGCCTCATCGGCGCCGGCTTGCAGGTCGGCGCATTGCTCGATCACGCGATAGCTCTGTGGCCCGGTCTGTTCGATGGACTGGAAGGCGCAGGCATCGCGCGAGCCGTTGATGCCGTCGCGCTTCATGAGCAGCAGCGTCGCATTGGAAGCGTCGCCGCAGGCCGTGTCGCTGGATACATAGAATCCGCGCCGCAACGGCAGCTCGGAAACGGTTGCCGCGGCGCTGGCGCCTGACGTCGGGGCCGACTCGCCGCAAGCGGCCAGCAGCATGAGGCCGGCGGTGGCAACAACCGCGGTGCAGTGTTTCATGTCCGTTCCTTGTTCCTTGCGAGAGACTTCCGCCCGACCCAGGCCAGCAGCAGCACGCCGGCCAGCGACAGCCACAGGCCGGAGCCGATGGAGATGGCTTCACGCATCTGCGCGGCGGCCTCCCGCGCCATCTCCTTTGCCATCTGGCGATACTCCGCGCCACCGAATTCGGCGGCGGCATCGAGACCGGCCGAAGCCAGCGACGATACCCGCCAGTACATGACGGCCAGTGCCAGCACGAACACGGCAAGCGGCGCGAACAATCCCCACGCGGCGCGGCGGTCCCTCCAGATCTGCGGCAGGAATACGGCCGCCAGCGCCACGAAACATAACAGGCCGAGCAACCCGGCGCTGCCGCGGACAGCGCCGTGACGGTCGAGGCTGCCGGCCAGCGCTTCCATGCCGGCTGAGTCTGCGACCGCGTTGGACAGTTTCAGCGTCTGATGGAAGGTGGCGCTGATGTCCGGGCCGAAGGGAATCTCGGCCGACAGGAAGGGCAGGAAGAACCAGCCCAGCACCACGGCCGCGAAACCGGCGAGCGTGGGATAACCGATGCGCTGAGCATGCTGCCGGATGAGTGGCAGCCCCTGCGACTGGAAGTCGCTAGCGAGCTTTTTCGCGGCAACTTGCGCGGCGCCCAGTGCCTGCGTTGCCTGCTCGCCGGCCAGCGTCGAGGCATCGAGGCCGCGCAGGCTCACAAGGTTGCCCTGCTCATCGAACTCGGCCTCGACCACGCCGTTGACCCTGGGGGCGAATTCCGAGCGCCAGATGCCCTCCAGACGGAACGTATATTGCTGGCCCTCGATGGTGACCAGTCCGTCGCCGGCCTGTGTGTCGCGCAGAATGCGGCCGCGTTTCGTCATGTCGATCTCCCTTTGTGGTTTGGTGGATCAGAGCTGCGGTGTGCCGCGCGCCTTCGCGGCGCCGTGGACCTGCTGCTCCACGTAGGCCTGGGTCTGCGCGATCTGCTGCCGCAGCGAGGCGTAGTCCACGATGGTGGTCCAGAACCCACTGACCATGGGCGCGCGCGGCGTGCCGGGGTCGCCACCTCTGAAGTTGGCAATGATGGTGAAGCCGCAGCCGTCGACGAACTGGATGTTGTTGAAGAAGGCATGGCCTTCGGTGGTGCGTGGCGACCAGTGGGCTCGCGGGCACTTGCTCGACTTGTCGAGAATGCGCGCGCCAGCGGACGTATCGATCCAGGCCAGCCGCAGTGACGCGGCGTTGGCGTAGCGATCGTCTATCAGGCGGTTCGAGCCGTATTTCTCGTCCAGCGCGGCGGCAACTTCCCGGGTGAGCGGGCCGCTTTCCACCGGATATTGCACCAGACGCGTGACCAGCACCGCGCGCGGTTCATGAGGCGGCGGCGGGAAATCCACTCGGATCTCGTCGCTGCGGACATCTCCGCCGCCGCGCAGGGCGTGGATGCTGCCGAGAAAGGTGGCGCCGGGAAGCTCCCGCAGCGTGTTGTTGATCTCGCGCACCTGGAACCCCAGTCCAGAAGCGCTCAGCGCGGTCTTGATCTCGGCCGGTGTCATGCCCAGCCGCATGCCGAGGACATCCGCCGTGCGGTCGCCGGAGGAGGCCGCACTGACCGGGTTTGTGATGACGAGGGCCGAGATGATGAGCGCGGCGATGGCGAGCGCGGATGCAATGGTCTGTTTCATGCTGTTCTCCTGTATCCAGTCAACGAGGAATCACCTGCACGCGGCCAATGAGCTGTCCGCGCAGCGAGTCGCGCATTTCGTACTCGACGACATCGGTGACCAGGGCGCCGCCCTGCACCGCGGGCTGTGCGCCGGTGAGGACGAGCAATGCGTCGAGCGTGACGCTGCCGTAGCTGATTCGATCACGTATGGCGCGGGCCTGGTCGGCATCCACCCGCCACAGCTGCGCGTCGCGGCCATTGCCGAACCGGACCGACACCTTCTGTCCGAAGGCATCGAATTCGACCACCGAACTTGGCGCCAGCGCGCGCACCGTGAACTCGCCATAGGTCGGGTCGTAGTCGCTGAGGTTGGCATTCATGGACAGGCGCATCCGGCCGACATCGCGCACGGCCAGCTGCGTGGCCTGGAGCTCGGCCCGCACATCGCCGCGCCGCGCGTCCTTGTCCGCCGGCCGTGCGAACTGCACGCGCGTGTCGCGCTCGACCCAGTCATTCATCGGCGGTGCGATGCCGGCGAGATCGTAGTAGAGAAAGACCAGCGTGCTGTTGTCGGGGTTGACCAGTTCGCGGTCGCGGCCGGCGAGCGTCCGCGGCGCGACCCGGGTTGCGGTCTGGTCCGCGAGGTTGCTCGCCGCCGCGCCACCCGGCGCCGGTTGCTCACTCGTATCGGCGCCCGGTGTCGCAGCGTCAGTGGATTCCCGTGTGTCCGGGCTTCCGCAGGCGGCAAGGCACAGCGCCGCCACGAACATCGCCATACGGGTTGTCATGGCTTCCGTGCTCACAGCGTGGGAGCGCCGGCATTCCTGCCCGCCGCTTCGACTTCAGCGGCGCGGCGCTGGGCATCCTGCTGCGCGAACCATTGCTCGGTCTTCTGGATGGCTTCATAGCCTCCGGCCTGATCCACGACGATGACGTTCAGGACGCTGGCCAGCGCGGGGTTCTCGCGAGCCGGCACGATGCGGGCCGCGACCACGATGCCGCAGTCCGGCGAGAACGACAGCGCAGCGGTCGAGCTGGCAACCGCATTGCATCTGCGGAACAGCGGCGAGGTTTCGGTGATGCGGCGGCCGAACGGATCATTGGCCCAGGTGAGATTCTGTTCGCCGCCGCCCTGGTTGCCAGCGCGTTGGGTCACCGGACCGTACTTGCCCATGAGCGCCTGGATGACGCTCTCGATGGTCGGGTTGCGGCCCTCCTCGTAGCCTTCCTCTCGCCAGAGGTTCACCACGCGCTCCTGACCCGGCGCGCCCATGGTACCGACGTACCAGCGTGCCGTGCCGGGCGCGATCTGCGCGGCGGCGCGGCTGGAGTCGCGATACTGCAGGTCGCGGGCGTAGTCGCGCGCGGTCTTCTGCACGTGCACGCGCGGCTGCGCGAAGCCGGCGCCGAAACCCTGGCGCAGTTTCTGGCCGTGGGTATTGATCTGGAAGCGGCCGCGGGCGTCCTCGGTGACGACCAGCAGATCGTGCGTGCACATCACCCCATGCGCGGCCTCGTCGTAGGTCATTCCGGGACGCACGCCGACGATGTCGTCCACCGGCGCATTGGGCGCGCGCACGGCGAGCTGCACTTTAGCCGGGCACTTGAGCTTGCCGCGTGCTTCGGCGGCGACCTGCGCGGCCGTGGCGTCCTGGTTCTGCCTCGCGCCATTCTCCTGGCGCGCCGGGGCCTTCTGCGCGGCCGCCTTCGGTGCCTCCGCCGATCCGCAACCGGCCAGCAGGCCCAGGACCGACAGCAGGGCAACGCCTCGCAGGGTCCGCCTGATGCAACTGTTCATGTATGTGGCACTCCTCTTCATGTGTTGGTTTCGCGCGGGTCCGGGGTCAGCGCGGCGTCAGCTCCAGTCCCGTGGGCCCGCTGAGCCGGTCGCCATCACGTCGCAGCACCACCGTTCCCTGCGGGCCGTTGACCACCACGCGGTCGCCCTGGATCTGGTAGTCGCCACGCACGCTGGTGCCGAGGATGGTCATGACGACGCTGCCGTCCCGGGCGAACTGGTAGGTCGTGAGGCCGGCGGTGTCCTGCCAGGTGCCCGACAGGCTCCGCGCGCATCCGCTGGCGAGGCACAGCAGCGCCAGCAGCCCGGCGGTGACGCGGTATCGGCAAGACATCTCGGGTGCGTTGTCCATTCGCGGCGCAAGATGGGTCGCGAGGCCGCCGAATGCATCGACAGTAGGCGGCAGTTAACGCCGGATAGCGTTCCAGGCGCGTGTTTCTTGGTAGTCTTGCCCCCCGTTGAGCGGATCTTTGCCCGATTTCATCTTTGAACAATGTCCGAATCTGAAATCCGCAGCCGCCGTCGGGGCATCCGTGGATCGCGGCGCAAGCTGGTCAAGGCGCTGACCGAAGCCGGCCTGAAGACCCAGGCGGCTCTGGCCGAGCGCATGGCTGACCTCGAAGGGCTGGATGCGGCGCCCAAGGATGTGGTCAACCGCGTGTTCCGCGGGCTGGCCGTGGATCCGCAGACCCTGGAGCGGGTCGCGCGCGCGTTGAACACGCAGGCGCACCAGCTCTATCTCACGGCGGACGAGGTGCAGGCCGAGGAAGTGGATACCGCCGCACCAGCGGATGCGGCTGCGTCAGATGCGGCTGCGCCAGCAGATGACGAGGCGCCGTCACTGCCGCCTGCTCGCCGCAGGGCTCGCTGGTTGGCGCTGGTGGCCGGGTTGGCAGCACTGGCTGTGGCGGCGGCCCTGTTTATGTCGCGAACGGCTGGTCCGCGACAGGAGGCGGCTGTGTCGAGCGCCGGCGCGCAGGCATCGCGTTTCGGCCGGCACCGCATCGTGGTGTTGCCGGTCCGTGGTGATGAAGGTGGCGAGTTCGCCGTGGCGATCCGCGACGGGCTCGAAAAATCCCTGGGCGTGGCTTCACCCGCCGCGGCGCTGATCGCCGGCAGCCCCGATCCGCGCGAAATCGCGCGGCAGCTGCGCGCCGAAGCCGTGCTGGATGGCGAGCTGGTGACGGTGGGCCGCTTCAGCGGTGTACGCCTGTACATGTATGTGCCCTCGCGCGGCCACCGCGAGCAGATCTGGGCCGAGAGCTTCCCTCACGGGGCAGAGGAGGCCGTACGCGCCGGCGTGAGCGAAAGGGTCATCGCCGCGGTGCATCGCGCAATGGGTCTGCCTGCCGCCGGGGGCGGCAATCCGCCGCATTTCCCGCTGGCGCCTGTACAGGACGATTATCTGCAGGGGCGCCGCTATCTGGACAGCGCGCCAAGTGAACTGAACCTCAGGCGCGCGCAATCGAGCTTCGAGGCGGCGACACGCCAGGACCCCAACTACGCCGAGGCGTACGCGGCCCTGTGCGAAACCATCCTCGACTACATCTGGGTCGGCGACGAAACCAGGAATCTGTACAACGCGGAGCGCGCCTGCAGCCGCGCCGTGCAACTGACGCCAGACAGCCCGACGGCGCTGGGCGCACACGCCTACTTCCTGAGCAAGACGGGGCGGGCGCAGGAGGCTCTGGAGCGCTACCGCGCGCTGGCGCAGACCTATCCCGATGACCTGGACGTGGCCTTCGGCCTTGCGGGCATCGAGTTCGCGCTCTACCGCCAGGAAGGCGGCGATGCGTTGCGTGAATCGATGCTGCGCAACGCCCGGCATGCCGCCGACCTTGATCCTTCCTTCTGGAAGACTCGCATGTGGCTGGGCATCTTCGAGTTCCAGACAGGTTCGATCGAGCGGGCGTTGCAGGAACTGCGCTCGGCCGCTGATCTGGAGATCAACGAATACACCGTGACCAATCTCGGCACGGTGTACATGTGCCATTCGCAGTTCGATCAGGCGCGCGAGTTGTACGAGCGCGCCGCGGCGCTGGCGCCGGGCAGCTATGCCGGCGATGAATTCCTCGGCGCGCTGCATTTCTACATGCGTGATTTCGCGCGCTCGGTGGAATACCGCGAGAAGGCATTGAAGGCCGCGAGTGCTGGCGGCGAGGCGGAGATCCACCAGATGTGGGGCGATCTCGGCGATTCGCGCCGCCGGGCCGGCGATGCGGCCGGTGCGCTCGAGGCCTATACCAAGGCGCTGACGATTCTCGAGCGCGATTTCATGAACGGCAATGGCACGGTGGCCGACAGTGTCTGGCGCGCCTATTACTACGCGACGCTGCTGGGTCTGGATGCGGCGCGGGTGCCGCCGGCCGTGGAGCGCGTGCTCGAGCGCGATCTGGAACAGGCATCCGGCAAGCCGATGGAGCCTTCAGGACTGCTGCGTCTGGCGCAGGCCTGGGTGTTGCGCAACGATCATTTGAAGGCGCGCGCCGCGCTGGCAGAGGCGACGCGGCTTTGTTCTCACTATGCGCGCAATCCGGATCTGGACGTGCTGGCTGCTGCCGCGCCGCGGAAGCAACCTTCCATCGGCGCGGCGAGGACTCCCGTTCCTCAGTCGTGATCGAACGTAGGCGCTCCGGTTACCGGATCCACGTTGCGGTTATTCTCGAGGCACACGTATTCCTGCAGGTTCAGCTCGGGACGGTAACGGTAGCGATACGTCCTGCTCCATGGCGTCGTGAACACCAGCGGATCGTTGACGGTGATCTCGTTGATGAGAACGCCGGGCTCATCCTTGCTCAGATACATCCGCTCGGTGATCCTCAGCGCCTCGCTGATCGGCAGTCCGGACTGGTCGATCAGCGCGTCTTCGCGGACGCCGAGGGTGTCCACCACCAGCGTGTCGCCCTCCCAGTGGCCGACCGAATGTCCGGCATAGGTGGGAAGCAGCTCTTCCGGATCCGCCTGCTTGCGGCCGTCGGTCCAGATCCGTCTCTGGGCGTTCTGCCATTCGGCCGTGATGGTGACCTGGCCCGCCGTCTGCAGGATTTCGATGCCGTAGATCGCACTCATCATGCGCGGCATGCCCGGGGGCAGGCAGGCCGCCGTGGGATCGAAACGCACCTCGCCGCGCGCGGCCGCGGCGCGCTCGTCCTCGTACTTTTCCTTGTAAGGGGATTTCAGCGGCGAGTGGGGAGCGGGCGGCACCTGTGTGCCGCCGGCGGCGCTCCGGGGCGCGCGCGCGACGGCGCCTGGCCCGAAGTTGCGATCCATCAGCCCGCCGATGGGCGTCCAGAATCCGGTCAAGTTCGGCTTGCCGTCGGGAAGTCTCGCCGGTTGCGGCGAGACGGACTCCTGCGGCGCGGCCGCGAGCGCCGGGCTGCCCGCGACCAGCGCAGACAAGGACAGCAATGCGGCAGTCAGTACGCGAGCGCCTTTCATCACTTCAAGCCTCCAGGCGCCTCAGGCGCCGCCTCCGAGCGTGGTTCCGTCGCCCAGCGTCACCAGGATCAGGTTGCCGCCCTTCTTGCCGTCCCGCAGGGGATTGATCAGCACGCTGATCTTGTCACCCGGCTTGAGCGTATTGCGCTTCCAGCCGTTGCGCATCAGCACGTTCGGGCTCAGCGCCTCGATGGACCACTGCTCGGCTTCCGCACCCTCGCTGGGCACGACCATCAGCTGGATCCAGGAGTGCGGGTTGGTGAACTGGAACTCCTTTACGACTCCTTCCAGCTTTACCTGCTGGGACTGGTCGAACATCGCGAAGGAATGATGTGCCTGGCTCGGCACAACCACCATCTGGCCCAGCGCCAGCAGGGCCAGCATCGCCCAGGACTTACGAAAGATGCGTGTCATCGCAGAACTCCGTGGCTGTTACTGATCATCGCTCTTGACGGGCGCGACCTGTCTGAGGACACCGCTCTCGTCCTCACTGAACTGGTTGCTCTCTTGGAGGCAGACGAACTCCTGAAGTTCCGCGTCGGACTTCTTGTATCTCTTCGCGGTGACCCAGGGCCGCTCGAAGATGGTCGGATCGGTCATCGTGATCTCGGTGACGAACCCTTCGTCCGTCAGCCGGATGCGCTCACGCAGGTGCAGATGCTCGGTATGCGGCACGCCCGGCTGGATATCCGGGTCGGTGTGCATGCCGACGGTATCCACGATGAGGCTGTCGCCCTCCCACCAGCCGATGGAGTGGCCGTAGTAGGTGGGGATCAGGTCCTCGCCCTGCGGATGATCGCGACCGTCCATCCAGATCCAGCGAACCGCATTGTGGTACTCGTAGATCATCGTGATCAGCTTCGGCGTCTGGAATATCTGGGTCGGATAGACGCGGGTCATGATCAGCGGCAACCCCGGCGGCATGCAGGTGCCGGTCTTGTCGCGCGCATTCAGACCCTCGGCGCGCAACCGCTGCACCTCGTCCACGACCTTCTGGGCTTCGGGTTTGAGGGGAGGATCCGGCTTGAAGCCGGCGGCGCCTTCCGGCTGCGTGACCCACCAGGTTCCGGTGAGGTCGAACGCAGGCGGATCGGACTTGCGCGCCGTTTCCTGCGCGAACCCGAGAGATACGGGAGCCAGCGCCAGGGCGGCGATGGAAGCCATCGCCGCCGCCAGTTTCGGCGCAGATCCTGCGCGCATCACGGTCCCCTCTCGGTCAGCACCGTGCCGTCGGGCTTGGTCACGCTGACGATCCTGCCGCCCTTCTTGCCGTCACGGAACGGGTTGAACACCACCGTGACTTTTTCGCCCGGCTTGAGGGAAGAGGGTCGCCAGCCGATGCGCGCCAGCAGATTGGGGCTGGTCAGCTCGATGTCGTATTCATTCATCGAGCCATCCGGCCCCGGCGCCTCCACATTCAGCCAGCTGTGCGGATTCATCCACTGGAACTTCGAGACGGTCCCCTCGACCGTCTCGGTGGTGGTCCGGTCGAACATCGCGGCCGAGTGGTGCCCCTGTGATTCAGGCGCGGCAAGCAGGGTGAGGGCACCTGCAAGCAGTATCACTGATGACATTTTCTTCATGAGGAATACTCCTTCTACAGACTGAACCGCACGCCCAGTTTGAACGAGCGCCCGACCAGATCGTAGAGCACGGCGCCGGTCTGGTTGGAGATGCCCGTGCCGATCGGCGGATCGCGGTCGAACAGATTGTTGACCACACCGAAGATCTGCACCTTGGCGTTGTCCCGCTCGAACACATCATACTGGGCGCTGAGGTTGGTGTAGGTGACGCTGCCGATCAGGTTGTTGTCAATGCTGCTGGCGCTGGCGGGGTTGTAGGCCGGGTCGTCCGGACCGACCAGCAGCACATTCCTGATGCCGGCGCCGATGTAGCGCATCTGCGCGGTGGTCGACAGCCGGTTCAGGCGATAGGTCAGGCTCAGGTTGGCTGCCCATTCCGGCACCGTGCTGCGGACGCGATCGATCGCGCCAGTGGGCTCGGTGGTGACGAGCTCCGACACGTAGGTGCCGAACGCGCGCACCGACAGCTGTCCCGGCAGCAACCGGCCCGTGGGCAGGTTGGCTGCCACTTCGAAGTCCACGCCGCTGGTCTTCAGCGAGTTGAAGTTCAGCCAGGGGCTGATCAGGGACTCGATGGCCAGGCTCGGCGAGAGCGTGATGAAGGAGCACAGCGAGGGGTCCGCGCCGGAGTAGCAACGGTCGATGATGAGCTGATCGGGGATCTGCGTGATGACGTCGTCGATCTTGATCCGGTAGTAGTCGATCGCCATTCTCAGGCCCGGATACCACTCGGGCTGGTAGAGCACGCCAGCCGTCAGTGTATCGGCCTTCTCGGGGCGCAGATCCATATTGCCGCTCGAATACCGCAGGCCCGCGTTCGGCGTGCCGTTCTGCCAGGGGTTGGCGGGGTTGATTCGAGTGCCGCTGCTCAGGCCCGTGAACAGCTCGCTGATGTTCGGCGCACGGATGTCGCGTGACTGGGTGGCGCGGAACTTCAGGTTGTGGATGGGCTCGTAGAGCAGGCCCACCTTCCAGGTGGTCACATCGCCGCTGGTGCTGTAGTCCGTATAACGGATGGCGCTGTTGAGTTCGAGCGTCTTGGCGCCTGGCATGTCCCGCAGCAGCGGGACCACGACCTCGCCGTAGACTTCCTTGGTGGAATAGGAACCCTTGAGCGGCTGGTAGTTGCCGAGGTCGAAGCGCAGGAGTCGCGAGTTGTTGTCGACGACGGCGTTGTGCTTCTCGTTGCGATACTCGAGGCCCGCCGCAACCGACACCGGACCGGCCCAGATCTCGAACGGCGAGCCGGTGACGTTGGCTGCCCACACCTGCTGGCTGGTTTTCTCGTCCTTGGTTCCGACGCCGAGCACGTAATCCACGGCGGCCTGCGACGGCGAGTTCTGGCCGAAGATGTTGAAGGGCACGCAGCCCGCGTCGATGTTGGTCGGACCGGGGCGGCAGACGATGTTGCCGTCGCCGTCGAACACCGCGTCGACCGCAGCGACGTAGTTCGACACGATGGTGGCCGGGTCGTTCTGCGTCAGGTGGTTCTCGCCCCACTGATAGTAGGTATCCCACGACCAGCCTTCGCCAAGCTTGCCTTGCAGGCCGAAGACCACGCGGTCGGTGGCCTGATCGGTGGCGCGCGAGTAACCGCCGAAGTTGTCGTCCATGGCGACGCGCCCGACATTGATCGTCTGCAGGTTCAGATCGATCATCTGCTGGCGCACGGACTCGGGCAGGAACGCGTTGTCGCGCCGGATCACGAGGCTGCCGCTATCACGCCGGCTGGCGGAGATTCCGCGGAACTGCGATTCACCGTGCGAGAGTTCCACGAATGCCCGGGTGGAGTCGGTCAGATCGAAACCCACGCGGCCCAGGGCCGAATAGCGCTTGATGGGGTTGATCAGATTGGAGCCGGCATTGGGCTGCAGGCCCTCGTTGCCGTAGATGCCGGCGCCGCCGCCGGCCATCTGCAGGCCGCCCACCAGCGAACCGGGGATGAAAGTCGCCGTCTGTCCATTGGGCAGGAACATGAGGTTGTCCAGCGGACCGCCGACGACGATGCCGCCGGGGGTCATGCGATCGGAGAACCGCACGTCCGGCACCAGCACGCGGGACGGTGTGCCGGCGGGGCGGCTGGCCGGCAAGGTCAGGGTGCTGTAGCCCGTGCGGCCCCAGGCGCGCGAAAACGCCGGGTCGGGAACGCCCTGGTTGTCGACGAATTCGATGCCGGCAATGACGTGGCCGCGGCCACCCGCGAAGCTGGTGCCGCCGGCGAGGTTGGCGGATATTTCCTTGAAATCGTCATGGCTCGAACGGCCGAAGCCGAGGCTTCCCTGCAAGCCCTGCAGGCGATCCTTGAGGATCAGGTTGACCACGCCCGTGATGGCATCGGAGCCCCAGGCCGCCGAGGCGCCGCCGGTCACCACCTCGGTGCGCTCGATCAGGCTGGTGGGAATCAGGTTCATGTCGACCTGACCCTTGGCGTTGGACGACACGAAGCGGCGGCCGTCCACCAGCACCAGGGTACGCGCGACAGCGGTCGGGCCCTGGCCGTTCAGGCCGCGCAGATCGAGGAAGCTGCCGCCGTTGGTGCTGCCGCCGCGCGCCGCAGCGGCGGGAGTCTGGCTCGGACGGAAGGCGGGAATTTCGTTGATGGCTTCAGTGATGTTGCTGACACCCCTGGCCAGAATCTCGTCGACGCTCAGCACCGTGGTCGGCGTGGGCGCCGTGAAGCCGTCGCGCGCAACGCGCGTGCCGGTGACCATGACTTCCGTGAGCGTCAATGCATCATCGGCCGCGGCCGCGACTTCAGGTTCGGCGGAAAATGCTGCCGATGCAAGGATGCTGCTGACAGCGGCGCTGACGATCCCTGATATGGCGAAACGGGAAGTGGGCTTGAGCATGGTTATCCCTCCTGGGGTTCAACAGCCTGCTGTGAGGCTCAGTAATGAAGACGCGCCGCGCTGATAGAGGCGATGCGGCTGTGGTTCGCGCTGTGCGCGATCCGGGTTCCGGCGTGCTGGCTAGCGCAGCATCGTCACCTGCAAGGTCCGGCGCTGTCAACAGCGCCGGACCTGCGTGTCAGTTTCTCAGGCGTACCAGTTCCTAGAACTGGGCGCTAATCTTTCCATACCAGAACATTCCATTGGTCGAGATGGTCGAGTCCGGATAGAAGCCACCAAACTGAGTGGATCCAGTAGCCGGGAAGAGATTCTGCTTGGCCTTGTGCGGATAGCGATCAAGCAGGTTCTCGGCCCCCACCGATACCGTGATCTTGTCCGAGACGTCGTAATTTTGTGCCTGAGCAGCGTTCTGCGCCAGTGCATCGGTACCGACAGCGCACGCGATGGCTGCCGCGACACCAGCCTTTACAAGCCATTTATCCATTAGCCCCCCTTCAATCAATCATTATTGCGTGGTTGTTCTTCATGCCGTTCCTTCACGAAACTGCAATCTCCGCCGAATCTATGTGTGGCTATGGGCAATGTCTATCGCTGCTTGCGCGCGTTTCGCAGGGCGAACCCGCAGAGCGGGGTCTTCGTATGGTATCCACCAAGTGTCCGAGTGAGTGCCTTGCGGGCGTCATGAGCTCCAACTGCAACAACGATCTGGTGGCGCAGGGAATGACTAGCGACGCGTGCGAGGTCGCGCCTGACACGGTGTGGAGCTATGAAGTTGGCTCGAAGAACCGCTTCCGCGCAGACCATCATGCCGCGGACCATCGGCATCACGATCGCCTAGCGTGACTGACGGCAGGCGGCGTGGTTTACCGCTCCGCGGAGGACGGGAAGATCTGCACTGGCTCGGTGCGGTAGTCGGCGGGGAAATGGCGCTTCAGGCCTTCGACCTTCGGCAGGTCATTGACGATGATGTAGAGGTTGTGTGGATTGCGTACCAGGTAGTCTTGGTGGTAGTCCTCGGCAGGGTAGAAGCGTTTGCCTAGTTCGATCTTCGTGACGATGGCGGCCGGGAAGATGCGCGCCCGGTTCAGTTGGGTGATGTAATCCTTCGTGATGCGCGCTTGCTCGTCGTCGAGCGCAAACACCGCCGAGCGGTACTGGGTGCCGACATCCGGGCCCTGGCGGTTGAGCTGCGTGGGATCGTGCGCCACCGAGAAGAACACCTGCAGCAAGTGCGCGAAGCTCACCACGTTTGGGTCGTAGGTGATCCGCACCGCTTCGGCATGCCCGGTGCGGAAAGAATATTACGCTCAAATCCGCCAGCCCGCAGAAGCTGTGGATCAGCGCCTTGCCGCCAGCACCGACCAGGCGTGGCGTTTGTCGGCCAGCGTGAGTCGCGCATTCGCCGGGCTGGTCGACGGCAGCGTCACGCGCGCGATGCGTTGCCAGGCTTCGGGCAGCGCAGGGAGAACCAGCCGGTCGAACAGTTTGCGCGCCGGCTGGCCGTTGAAGCAGATCAGCTCGATCCGCGGGTGTGTGGCGAGGAAACCGGCGAAATCATTGGGACACGCGGATTGCAGGTCGATGTCCGAATCGAGGCTGCCTTCACGGAAACAGGCGGCGAGCACGTCCCACAGCGCAATGCCCGCGGCTTCCAGCACGCGCACCCGCGCAGCATAGGCGCTGCCCGCCTCAAGGCCGGTCAGATCCTCGATGATCGGCCAGAAGGCATTGCGTGGATGCGCGTAGTACTGCCCGGCGTCGAGCGAGGCACGGCCCGGCATGGTGCCCAGAATCAGGCGCGTCGCGTGGGCCGCGCCCAGAGGAGGGAAGCTGCGGACGTGCAAGGATGTCTCGGTGCCGTGGGTGTTTCGACGAGGGTCAGACCCCGAGTCTAGTGCGCGCTGCCGCGGCGGGGGAACCGTTGCGGGCCAGGCATCCTTCGCGTACGCCGCCCGGGCCGACCGATTGGATTAGACTCCGGCGAAATCCTGGCGGAGGGTCTTGCTGTGATCAGAAATGTACTGACGCTGGCTTTGCTGGCAGGCCCCGTTGCGGCCGCCGATCAGGTGCGGATGATCAATCCGGAAGGTCTTGCCAAACCCGCGCCCGGGTCCTATTCGCACATCGCGCGCGCAGGCAAGCTGGTGTTCATCGCCGGTCAGCTGGGAAGGGACGCTGACGGCAAGCTGGTGGGGCCGGGCATGAAGGAGCAGATGGAACAGGTGTTCCGCAATCTGGAGACGGCCCTGAAGTCGCAAGGCGCCACCTTCGCCAATGTCACCAAGCTGACGACCTACGTGACCAGCGTCGCCGAATACCGCTCCCCGGAAATGGCGGCGGTGCGCGCGAAGTTCCTCGGCGAAACGCCGCCGCCCAACACGCTGGTGCAGATTGTGCAGCTAGCCGATCCGGCCTACCGGATCGAGATCGAGGCGACAGCCGTCCTGCCCTGAAGGGCAGGGGTTACTTGCCGCCCGGCACGGCGAGCGCGGGCAGGAAGCGCGGTGGCTTGCGGGCCTTGCTGACCTGCTCGAAAGCGTAGGCCAGCCCGATCAGGCGCGGCTCGCTCCAGGCCGCGCCCATGAACACGATGCCCACGGGCAATCCGTGCACATCGCCCATGGGCACGGTGATGCTGGGGTAGCGCGCCACCGCGGCAGCGCCGTAGCCGGCGCCGATGAAGTGATCTCCATTGACCAGGTCGATGGGCCAGGCCGGCGCCGCCGTCGGCGCCACCAGTGCATCGAGGTGCTGGCTTTCCAGCGCGGCGTCGATGCCTTCGGGACCTGCGAGCCGGCGCGCCCGGTCGCGCGCCGCGAGATAGGCCTTGTCGGTCAGCGGGCCTTTCGCCGCGGCCTGCTCGAAAGTCTCCTGCGCGAAGAACGGCATTTCCTGCTCCGCGTGCGCGTTGTTGAAGGCGATCAATTCATCCAGCGATCGATAGGGCGCGTCGCTGCTCGCGAGGTAGGCGTCGAGACCGTTCCTGAATTCGTACAGCAGCACTTCGAACTCGTCGGCGCCCCATTGTCCGAGCGTGGGGATCTGCGCGTCGACCACGGTGGCGCCGGCTGCCCGCAGTGCGTCGATGGCGCGCTCCATGGCGGCGTCGGTGTCTGGCTGGTAGCCCATCAGTTTGCGCACCACGCCGATGCGCGCGCCGCGCAGCGCGTCCGCCTTGAGATGCGCGGTGTAGTCGATGGGTGTGGTGTCGCTGCGCTCCGCCGCCGCCGGATCATCGGCATCCGGCGCGGCGATGATGGTCAGCAGCGCGGCGGCGTCGGCGACGCTGCGCGCCATGGGGCCGGCGGTGTCCTGCGATACGGCGATCGGAATGATGCCGCCGCGACTGACCAGCCCCACGGTGGGCTTGATACCGACCAGTCCCGCCACCGCGGCGGGACACAGAATGCTGCCGTCGGTTTCGGTGCCGATGCCGGCGGCGGCGAGGCTCGCGGCAATGGCGGCGCCAGTGCCGGAACTCGAGCCACAGGGATTGCGGTCGAGTACATAAGGGTTCTTCGTTTGTCCGCCGCGCCCGCTCCAGCCGGACGTGGAACGGGAGGAACGGAAGTTCGCCCACTCGGACAGGTTGGTCTTGCCCAGGATCACCGCGCCCGCTTCACGCAGCCTTGCGACCAGGAAGGCGTCGGACCGCGGGCGATGTTCCGCCAGCGCCAGCGATCCGGCGGAGTTGGCCATCGGCGTGGCATCGATGTTGTCCTTGAGCAGCACCGGTATGCCATGCAGCGGGCCGCGCAGCGCGCCGGCGCTGCGCTGCGCGTCGAGCGCATCGGCTTCGCGCAGCGCATCGGGATTGAGCTCGATGACGGAGTTCAGCGTCGGCCCGGCGCGGTCGAGGGCCGCGATGCGATCCAGGTAAGCCTGCACCAGGGCATGGCTGGTCAGCCCGTGGTCGCTCATCTGCCGTTGCAGGTCGGCGATGCTGGTTTCCTCGACGGCAATGTCGGCGGGCGGCCTGGGTTGGCAGGCGGCGAGCAGCGCGAGGGCCATGGGAATGGCAATGGCGAGCGGGAAACGGCGCATGGAAGGTCCCTGACCCGAAGACAGGCAGCATCCCTTCCCGGGCCACCCCGGGGCAAGCCATGGGGTGCAGTTTCTTGATGCGAATCATTCGCATCTGAGGTATGCTGCCATGTCATGGGTATCTACCGAAACGACGAGTCCCGACTGCGCCTGTTCACGGCGCGGGGTAGCGGCCTCGCGTTGATCCTCGGCGCCCATGTGGTCGCGATACTGGTTTTCGCGCAGATGAAACTGGGTGAGCGTTCTGAATCCGTGACGCTTGAGCCGGTGCAGGTGTCGCTGCTCAACGAGCCTCAGACACAGCCGGCGCCGCCGCAGCAGGAGGTCAGGCTGGCGGATCTTCGTCCGTCGCAGATCCCGTTGCCCACGATCGAGATGCCTCTCGTGCAGGCGCCTCCCGCGCCGGCCGCGATCACTGTGACCAGACCGCCGCCGGTCGAGCGCGGGCCGGCGGTCGCGGCGGCGCACGACGCTCCTCTGATGGTCGATCAGGTTGAATATCTCAGCAAGGCGCCGCTGACCTATCCGCCAGCGGCGCGCCGCGCGCGCGCGCAGGGCATGGTGCTGCTGACAGTGCTGATCGGTCCGGACGGCAATCCGCTCGATGTGAAGGTCCAGCGCAGCAGCGGTCACTCGCATCTGGATCGCGCCGCGCGCGAGGCCGTGATGCACTACCGCTTCAAGCCTTACCGCGAGAACGGCGTGGCGCGCACGGTGCAGGCCATCGTGCCCATCGAATTTTCGCTCACGGTGCGTACCGCCAGCAGAAGCTGAGGCGCCGCTACAGCAGTTTTGCTCCGTTGGGCACCGGCCGTTCCGGCATCGCCAGCACCACACGTCCCTGCTCGTCGTGAAAACCGGTGACCAGCACCTCGGAGCGGAACCGCCCGATCTTCTTCGGCGGGAAGTTGACCACCGCGATGACCTGGCGGCCAATCAGCTCATCCTTTGAATACAGCGCCGTGATCTGCGCGCTGGACATCCGGGTGCCGATTCCGGCGCCGAAATCGATGCGCATCTTCCAAGCGGGTTTGCGCGCTTCGGGAAACTCCGTGACTTCCAGGATGGTGCCGACGCGCAGCTCCACCTTCTCGAAGTCGGCCCAGTCTATCGGCTGCATGATTCTCTCTCGCGATGCACCGCCAGGCAGCTCAGCACGCTCAGGGTCACCAGCACAAGAGCCATGATCTCAATGCCCGTCGGCAGGCGACGCTCCCAGAGGAAGGCATAGAGCAGCGCGAACATCGTCTCGAACAGGATCATCTGCCCGATCAGCGTCAGCGGCAGCAGGCGGCTCATCCGGTTCCACAGCGCGTTGCCGAAGATCGAGGCCAGCACGGCGACGCCCATGGAGACCAGCGCGAAGCGCGCCCATTCGCCGCCGCTGTGGGCGGCCGTTTCCAGCAGCAGCGCCAGCGGCACCAGCAGCAGGCTCTGCGCGCCGGCGACGACGCCGCAGAGCAGTGCCCACTCATGCGCCGAGATCTGCTTCAGCTGCGCAAGACAGCGCGCATTGCCGACCGTGAACGCGGTCCATGAGGCCAGCGCGCCGATCGCGCACAGCAGGCCGAACACCTGCGTGCCCGTCGAGCCCGTGCCTGGGGCGGACAGAGCCTGCCAGCCGATGCACACCGCGCCGGCGGCGCACAGCAGCAGTGAGGGCGCCAGTTTCCCGAGGGCCACCGCGCCATGTTCGCGGCTGCCGATGAGAGTCACGGCCACGGGCAGGAAGCCGATCACCAGAGAGGTCATGGCAATCCCGCCGGTCTGCACGGCGCTCGACAGCAGGATGTAGTAGAGCGTGTTGCCGGTGAAAGCCAGCCACAGCAGATTGCGCCACTGGCGCCTGGGCAGGCGCGAGACCACGGAGCGCCACGTCGGCGCCAGCAGGGCGACCGCGATCAGTCCGTAGCAAAGGTAGCGCCCGATGGTGAGCAGCACGGGGCTGAAGTCATTCACCAGTGCCGGCGCGAGGAACACCAGCCCCCACAGGGCGCCGGCCCCCGCGCCGCAGGCGACCGCGGTGAGTCTGTCGGCGGAGCGAGATGTCGAGGCGAGGTGGGCGGTTGCAGGCGATGACATGATTGAATCATATTCTCGCCAACGATATTATTTTTCCCTTCTTATGGCAGACAAACGCAACAAAAACTCACTTCTGGGCCAGAAATCTGCCGGCAGCGGTTTCGTCCTCGATCGTCAGGACCGGGCCATCCTGCGGATGCTCCAGAGCGACAACCGGCAGCCGCAGCGCCAGATCGCTGAGCGGGTGAGTCTCTCCACTGCCTCGGTCCAGCGCCGCATCGCGGCGATGGAGGAGGCCGGGGTGATTGCCGGCAATGTCGCCCTGGTGGATCCGGAGGCCGTATCGGCAACCATCACGGCCATCGTCGAAGTGCGCCTGAAGGATGAGCGCGCCGCGACGGTGGATCGCGCCAAGGGGCTGTTCCGGGAGACGCCCGAGGTCCAGCAATGCTTCTATGTCACGGGCGGGGTCAGCTTCGTGCTGATCATCGTCGCCCCCGACATGCGCAGCTACGAGGGCCTCACGCGCCGCCTGTTCGCCGAGAACGAGATCGTGGAAAATTTCCGCACGCTGGTGGCGCTGGACCGGGTGAAGGCGGGCACGGCCATCGTGATTCCGTAGCGCCGGCGGGGTCGGCGCCAAAGCGGCCTCCGGCGTGGGCAATTAACGGTTATGCAACGGCCCGTTACCTGTTGTTATCCACGGAACAGCGCGACAATGCTGCTGTCCAATCAGTCATCATCGCCGCTGTGAACCCATAAGGATTTCTCAATGTTTCCGCGACGCCTGATTCCAATCGCGCTCCTTCCACCGCTGGCGCTGCTGGCGAATGTGGCCTGGACGCACAACGCCATCTGCGACTGTTATGACAATGGCAACGACACGATCACCTGCGAGGGTGGCTTCAGCGATGGCGGCAAGGCCGATGGCGTGCCGCTGCGCGTTCTGGACGGGGCTGGCAAGGTGCTGGTCGAAGGACACATGAATGACAACAGCGAGTTCACCTTTGCGAAGCCCAAAGTCGATTACCGGGTCGAATTCGACGCCGGCGAAGGTCACCTCACCGTCATCGACAGCCGTGACATCAAGGAATAGCCGCGCGGCGGCCTGCGGCGCGCTGCTGGCGGCCCTGATCGCGGCGCCGGCCGCGGATGCGCATTTCCAGCTGCTCTATACGCCGGATGCGGCCCTGAAGGAGTCGGCGGCCCTGCCGCTGGCGCTGGTGTTCTCGCATCCCTTCGACAACGGCTTCACCATGAACATGGGCAAGCCCGAGGCGTTCTACGTGGTGAGCCAGCGCGGCGAGGCCGAGCCGCGCACCACCGATCTCATGCAGTATCTGCAGCCCATCGAGTGGGCCGGTGGGGAGGGCAGCAAGGGTGCGGCGTATCTTGCCAATCCGCCGCGCAGCGTCACCCGCTCTCTGGGCGACTACACCTTCGTGCTCAAGCCCGCGCCCTACTACGAGGCGGGCGAAGACAAATACATCCAGCAGATCACCAAGACCGTGGTGAACGTCGGCGGCATACCGGGCGACTGGGACAAGCCGCTGGGTCTGCCGGTGGAGATCGTGCCGCTGGACAAGCCCTATGCGAACTGGGTGGGCGGCGTGTTCCGCGCCGTGGTGCTCTCCGGCGGCAAGCCGGTGCCGCACGCGGAGGTGGAGGTGGAATACCTGAACCACGAGCCGCAGCTCGATCAGCGCCGCTTCGCTCCCGAGGGCAAGGTTACGGCGCCGCAGCAGTCCTTCGTCACGCTGAGCATCCGCGCCGACGCCAACGGCCAGGTCATCATCGGCCTGCCGAAGGCCGGGTGGTGGGGCATATGCGCGCTGGATCTGGATGACGACGAGCAGCATCAGGGCAAGGAGCTGTCCGTCGACGCCGTGCTGTGGGTGCAGGCCAAGGACATCAACGCCAGGTGATGAGTTGAGCGCGACCTGCGATGTCCGTCCGGCTGGTGCGCGCTTCGAGGGGCTGGTGCTGGTTCTCGCGGCGCTGGCCGTCGTCGGCGTGCTGGCGCTCTACGTGCAACGCTACGGCGGCGAGAGGCAACCCAGGGCGCTCTACGACTGGCAGATCAGCGCCTTCGAGGACTTAAGCGGCGCCGATCAGGCGGTGTACAACGCGCTTTATACCTCGCAGGAAGAAATCCCCTACATCTACGACGTCATCAACCGCTTCAACGAGCCCGGCGAGCTGTTCCGCTGGCCCAGCCTGCAGGATCTGCAGGAGACGCTGCTGCCGCCGTTCTATCACGACAGAAGCTGGGAGCAGAACGGCTCATTGCAGTGGACGTTGCACGAGCCGTTGGGCAAGGGCGAAATGCAGGGCTCGGTGATGTACCTGGGCACGGGCGGCAAATTGCCCGGTCAGGGTTCGTTCCTGCTGGTCATCGGGCATGTGCATGCCGGCATCACCAACAACAACGCCCTCGTGATCTGGTGGAACCCGAAGAACGAAGTCTCCATGCCGGGGAGCGGCTTCCAGGATCAGCTCATCCTGCAGGGCTGGCGCGAAGTCGTGCCCTACAGCGGCGACCAGGAGGTCAAGCGCCTCTATGGCGACGAGTTCGAAGACGCCGATCAGGAGTCGGGAGAGAATTGACCATGAAGTTCACGCGCAGATTCATCCTGCCTGCACTGGCAGCACTCATGCTCGGTCACGGCGCGGCCATGGCCGCCGAAGCGAAAAAGCTCAAGGTCGGCATCACGCTGCACCCGTACTACAGCTTCGTCACCCATATCGTCGGTGACCGCGCCGAGGTGGTGCCGCTGATTGACGCCGACGCCAATCCGCATGGCTATGCGCCGCAGCCGGCCGACATGATCCGCATGCGCTCCATGGATGTGCTGGTGGTCAACGGCATCGGCCACGATTCCTGGGTGTTCGAGATCCTCGAAGCCGCGGGCATGAAGGGCAAGATCAAGCTGATCTACGCCAACGACGGCGTTTCACTGATTCCCGTGGCCGGCGATTCCGGCGGCGCCAAGGTGGTGAATCCGCACACCTTCATCTCGACCACGGCCGCGATTCAGCAGGTGTACACCATTGCCCGCAAGCTGGGCGAAATCGATCCCGCCAATGCCGCTTACTATCGCGACAACGCGCGCCGCTATGCGTTGCAGATCCGGCAGCTGATTCCGGCGTTCAATGCGAAGATCGCCGGCGCGGATCTGACCAGATTCCGCTGCGCCACCATGCACAGCGGCTACGACTATCTGCTTCAGGAGCTGGGCCTGCAGGTCACGGCGGTGATCGAGCCACGGCATGGCGTGGAGCCCACGGCGCGGCAGCTGGCCGACACCGTCGGCCGGATCAAGGCGGCGAACGTCAATGTGCTGTTCGCCGAGAAGTACTACGCCAGCAAGCTTTCGGACACCATCCAGGACGCCACCGGCGTCAAGATGTATTCCATCTCCCATATCAGCAGCGGCCCTTATACGCAGGACAAGTTTGTCGAGGAGATGCGCGAGAACCTCGACACGCTGGCCGCGGCCATTCACGAGGCGGCAAAGGGCAGCTGACATGGCGGGACCTTCCATTGAATTCGACGGCGTTGGTCTGGTGCTCGGAAGCACCACCATCCTCGAGCAGGTGAGCTTCGGCGTGGCGGCCGGCAGCATCCACTGCGTGGTCGGCGCCAATGGCGGCGGCAAGACCTCGCTGATCCGCGCGCTGCTGGGGCAGATGCCGCATACCGGGCGCATCACCCTGAACTGGCAGGACAACCGCGTGATCGGCTATGTGCCGCAGACGCTGGATTTCGATCGCAGCCTGCCGGTCACGGTGCTCGATTTCATGGCCATGGCCACGCAGCGCCGGCCGGTGTTCCTGGGCATGTCGGGCAAGCAGCGCGAGCAGATTGCGCGCCGTCTTGCCGAGCTGGGTCTGGCCGACCGGATGCACGCGCGGCTGGGCAGCCTCTCGGGCGGCGAGCGGCAGCGTGTGCTACTGGCGCAGGCGCTGATTCCGGAGCCGGGCCTGCTGGTGCTGGACGAGCCCGCGACGGGGCTGGATCTCGCGGGCCGGGACATTCTCGAACGCACCATCACCGGCTTTGCAAGGGCGGGTGGAACGGTGGTGTGGATCAACCATGACATCGTGCAGGTGGGCGAGATCGCCGACCGGCTGACCTACATCAACCGCCGTGTATTGCTCGATGGAGCGCCGCGCGAGGTGCTGGCCAGCGGCGTTGCGGCGCAGCTGTTTCCCACCCTGGGACTGGTGCAGCGGGGCGCCGCCTGATGGAAGCTCTTTACGACATTCCGCGCCAGTTCATCATCGGTCTCGCGGAGACCGGGAAGATCCACTACACCTTTTCCTACGCCTTCGTCGTCAACGGCTTCCTGTGCGCCTTCGTGATCGGGCCGCTGCTGGGCGGCATCGGCACCATGGTGGTGGCCAAGCGCATGGCCTTCTTCTCCCAGGCCGTGGGCAATGCCGCGCTCACGGGCGTGGCCATCGGTGTGATCATCGGCGAATCGTACACGGCGCCGTACCTGTCGATGTTCAGCTTCTGTCTGCTGTTCGGCCTGGTGCTCAACTTCGCGCGCAACCGCACCAAGATGTCGTCGGACACGCTGATCGGCGTGTTCCTGTCCATCTCGCTCGCCATCGGCGCCACGGCGCTGCTGTGGGTGTCGGCCAAGGTGAACACCCACATCCTCGACACGGTGATGTTCGGCTCCATCCTCACCGTCAACGATACCGACATGAACGTGCTGCTGGTGACCGCGCTGCTCGCCGCGGTGACCGCGTTGCCGCTGTACAACCAGATGCTGCTGGCGAGCCTCAACCCGAGCCTTGCGCATGTGCGCGGCGTGCGCGTGAACCTGCTGGAGTATGTGTTCGTGCTGCTGCTCACCATCCTCACCGTGGCCTGCGTGAAGATCGTCGGCGCGGTGCTGGTGGAGGCGCTGCTGCTGATTCCGGCCGCCGCCGCGCGCAACCTCAACCGCTCCATCCGCGGCTTCGTGCTGTGGAGCATCGTGTTCTCGACCGTGAGCTGTCTGGTGGGCATCTATGCGCCGATGCGCTGGGACCTGCCGGTGCCCTCGGGCGGCGCCATCATCCTCACCGCCGCCGCGATCTTCCTGGTGTCGATGGTGGTGCGCATGTTGCTGCCGCGTTATCGCGAGGCCTCGTTCTGAAGGGGAGGAACCCGCCGTGAATCCTGCTACAGAAGTCGTCCGTTACAAGGCGCCATCCGCCATGCGGGCGCGGCTGGCGCTGCTGCTGGGCAGCGGCGTGGTTGCGGCCGTGCTCGCTGCCGCGGCGCCGGCCGCTGCGGCAACCCCGGCCGCCTCCGCGCCGGCTGCCACGGCGGCAAGGCCGCTCGACGCCGCGGCAAAGCCCCTGGTGCTCACGGGCGCGCAGGCCACCTATTCGCTCACCGCTGCGCTTGCCACCGGCACTCCCATCGAAGTGCACAATGTGCCCGCCGACGGGCGCCAGTTCTCGCTCCTCAAGGACTATGTGCAGCGGCGCATGGACGAGCTCGGTCCGGTGTTCGGCGAGGCCGCGGCAGTGGTGAGCCTGACCAATGCGCTGCCGTCCGATCCCCTGTACCGCTTCGCGCGCCAGGCGAATGTGCGCGTGGTGAACATCGACGCCGCCATTCCCTGGCAGCTGGACATGCCGGGCGTGGCGCTGACGCCCCTGCCGCGCACCAACGCCGCCTGGGCGGGCGAGGCGGTCACGGCCAGTGAGACGGTCGCGCCAGGCGAGGGCGAGCCGGCGGCAGAAGCGTCCGTCGCCCCGTATTTCTGGCTCAGTGTCTCCAACGCCGTGCGCATGGCCGACATCATTGCCCATGATCTGGCGGCGCTGTTTCCTGATTCGGCCGGCGCCATCGCGCGCAATCTCGCGACGCTGCGTCATTCGCTGCTCGGCGAACGCGATGAGTATCAGCGGCACCTGCTCGCCAGCGGTTCGGATGTGGTGTTCGCGCTGACGGGCGACTTCGTCTATCTCACCAACGATCTGGGATTGTTCGTCGACGGCTACTTCATCAAGCAGGACGTGCGCTGGACGCCAGAGGATCTGGCGGCGCTGACGAGGCATCTGCGTGAGCAGGACATCAAGGTGGTGCTGCATCGCTGGCAGCCCAGTGAAGCCATCCAGCAGGCCGTGCGCGCGGGCGGAGCGAGGCTGGTGGTGCTCGATCCGGCCGATCCTGGTCTGGTCAAGGATCGGCAGCTGGCGGTGGATGGCCTGCAGCAGATCCTGCGCGGCAATCTCGAGGCTCTGCGGCAGGCGCTGGCCGCGCCCTGAGCTGGGAGCGGGGCGGCCACTTCGCGTATCGTTGGGACATGAAATCCGCCCGACAGATCCTTGCCGCTTCGCTGCTCGCCGCCGCGGGCCTGTTCTGCATTGCCGCCCAGGCCCAGGATGCGCCGGTTGAGGAAGCCACCCCGGCCGAAGGGGCAGCTCCGGTCCATGTGGTCCTGATGACCACGCTGGGCAATATCCGCCTGGCGCTGGATACACAGCGCGCGCCGCTGAGCACGGCCAATTTCCTTCGTTACGTGGATGCCAAGCGCTTCGACGGCATCAACTTCTACCGCGCCCTGGAGGTCGGCGGTGAAGGCGAGTTCGGGCTGGTGCAGGCCGGCCTGCGGGGCGATGCATCCCGGCAGTTCGAGCCTGTTGCGCATGAGTCGCCGGCGCAGACGGGCATCAGCCACAAGGACGGCACGATTTCCATGGCGCGCCTCGACCCGGGAACGGCCACATCGGACTTCTTCATCGTGATCGGTGATCTGGTCACGCTGGATGGCAATCCGGCGCAGGACGATCCGGGGTACGCGGCGTTCGGCCAGGTGATCGATGGCATGAACATCGTGCGACAGATACTGATGCAGCCTCGCGATCCCGATGCGGGCGATGAAGGCATGAAGGGGCAGATGCTGGCGCAGCCGGTGCAGATCGTCCTCGCGCGCCGCGAGTAAGCCGCTTCAGTGCAGTCGCCGGATACCGGCGAGCCGGCTGCGGAAATAGCTGTCGTCGATCGAACGGGTTTCCACTGAACGGCCCGTCTGGGGCGCGTGCACGAAACGCCCGTCGCCCGCGTAGATGCCCACATGGCTGATCGTGCCGCCGATGCGGAAGAACAGCAGGTCTCCCGCGGTCAGTTCCTCGCGTTTCACGGTGCGCGCGGCGCGGAACTGGTCGGACGTGGTGCGGGGTGTCGTGATGCCGGTCCGGTCGTGCGCATAGCTCACCAGGCCGCTGCAGTCGAAGGCATCGGGGCCATTGCCGCCGTAGCGGTAGGGTTTGCCCAGTTGTGCCAGCGCGTGCGCGACGATCTGTTCGCCGGTGGTTGTCTGCCGGACTGCCGCGGCGCCGGAATCGGGCGTGGTGCGCGGCGCGCCGGCACAGGCTGCCAGCAATGCCGCGCACAACAGGGTGGTGAGTGATCGCAGGCGCATGTCTATCGGGTCTGCGCGACGCTGATCGTGATGGGCAGGCCATGCGCGTTGGGCACGGTATCTGTCCGCCATGGGCCGAGCCGGCGGCCGGCGAGCGCGGGCTCGATGGTCCGGGCGATGGCCGCGAGGTCGTCGTCCGCGTTTGCCTCTCCGCTGTGCAAGATGTTTCCGGTTTCATCCTGCACCAGCCACAGGGCCTGCGGCGGATTGTTGCTGGCGTACTGTTGCGGGAAGTGCTGTCGCAATAGTGTGGCGGCGCTGGAGGATTCCATGGCGGACAGAGCCTCGGTGCTGGCCAGCGAATCGAACTCGCGGGCGCTGCGCGCCAGCGCATCGCTGCGTGAAGCTTCGATGCGTGCGGCATCGTCACGCGAGATCTGTGCCATCGATGGCGGTGGCGGTGGCGGAGCTGGTGGAGCGGTGGAGTCGGCAACGCGGGCCCGATTCTCGGGTTCATTGGCCGGCGGCGCCGCTGCCTCGGCCGCCGGCATTTCCCGGGAGACCCCTTCGGCTCCGGCTGGTGAAGGCGCGGCTGCTGGCGCAGGAGCAGCGGTTGGCGCGGGCACGATTTCGCGCGGCGTCGTCGACAGCCGGGGATCCATCTGGCGCCACAGCAGCACCGCGACGCCCAGCACCGCGACGCCGGCGACGGCGCGCCAGTGGAAGCGCGAATCGTTGGCGGCCGGTATGCGCCGCCGCGCCGCGGCAGTGGCCTCGGCGAGGATGGTGTCGCGCAACGCCCGCGGCGGTGCGCCGGCTTCCGCCGCACTGGCGCGGCGGTAGGCTTGCAGCAGTTCGTCGGAATCCGGTGCGCTCATGATGCGTGATCCCGCAGCAGGGCCTTGAGTCTGTCGCGTGCATAGCGCAGCCGGCTCTTGGCGGTTTCGAAACTGGTCCCGGTGACGGTGGCGATCTCCTCGATACTCATGCCGGATTCTGCCTGCAATACGAAGGCCTCGCGCTGTACAGGCGGCAACCGCGCCAGGGCGGCAAGGATGGCTTCGCCCTGTTCGGCGCGCTGGCTTTCAGCAAGCGGCGAGGGCGCGCGCTCATCGGCGAGCTGCCCGGCCAGCGTGCCGCCATCATAGGCGTGGGCCGCATCCAGGCTCTGGTGACGATGCGTGGTGCGATGCCGGTCGATGAGGCGATGGCGCGCCAGCGTGTAGAGCCAGGCGGTGAAGCGCCCCTCCGGGCGAAAGCGCGGCGCTTCGCGCGTGACGGTGAACCAGACTTCCTGCATCAGCTCTTCGGCCGCGCCGCGATCGCCGCATTGCCGCAGCAGGTAGCGCCACAGCGGCAACTCGTGCCGCGCATACAGCGCTTCGAATGCCGCGACGTCGCCCGTTACATAGCGGGCGACGAGCGCTTCATCCGCATCTGCCGCTGCGTCCATCCGCGGCATTATCGCAGAAGCGCGCCGCGCTTCCGTGACGGTGGCCTCAGGGGTCCGGTACGTAGCCCAGGCGCTGATCATTGGGAAATGCCTGTGGACGGCGCGGCGCCGGCTTGATCACACCCATGGCGACCAGGTTCTCGTGGCTGTCGTAGCGGATGCGGATCAGCTCATTGGGCTGTTCGCGCTCGCGCTCGAAAGCCACGTTGCGGACCTGAGAATATTCGCGGCGGCCATGGCCGGTGCCCAGCGACGGTGCTTGCGCGAGCCGCTCGCGGCGGCTCTGTGAAGCTCCGGCCGTGTCGGCCGCATTGTCGGCTGCTTCCTTCGCCACCGACTCCATGTCGGCGCGTGCGGACGGCGCTGGCGCGGGCACGGCTTCGGCGATGGGTGGCACGAACACCGGCGCCGCCCGTTCACGGAACAACGCCACACCGATCACACCCACATTGTCCGGACGCCCCGTGCGCGCCGCATAGGATCTGGGGATCGAGGTGAAGGTGAAGGCGGCGATCTGCGCATCACTCTTGCGCCAGCCCGCGATGTCGTAGCCCGTCCAGGGATCGAACACATAGCCGCGCTGCGCGAAGGCCGCGGTCTCGCCGCTGATGACATTGATGCCGTCGACCGAGGTCACCGCCAGCAGCCGGGCGCCCGTGCGGCTGGTGATCTGGATGGCGTAGTGGGCGCCTGGTCTTCCCGCCACCCAGTATTCGCCGCGATGGTAGTGGGCCCTCAGCGTCTGGCCGCTGTCGCGGTCGGTGAGGGACACATCGGCGAGCTTGCCGACGGCCAGGGCCTGGGTGGAGGCGAGGCCGGCCAGCAGGACACAGGCAATCCGGTTCATGTTCAGCTCCATTCGCTTGGGACACTGATATCCCAGTACGAATGGCGCCGCCGGACGGGGTTAAATCGTCGCGCTGCCTGTTCCGCGCTCGTATTCGGCGAACGAGATGATGCGCTCGTTGCGCTGGTCCCAGAGCAGGCACTGGAGCGAGGCGGGCACCTGCCTCAGGCTCAGCCGCGGGACGGTCTCGAACAGGTCCGCATTCTCGCGGTGACATTGCACCAGGTGGTAGTTGGGGATCTGCGCCGACAGGTGATGCACATGGTGGAAGCCGATGTGCGCCGTGAACCAGTTCATCCAGGCCGGCAGCACCAGGAAGCTCGTGCCGTGCAGGGCGCCTTCGTCATAGTCCCAGGTCGAGGTCGGGGCCGCGTAGGCATGCTCGAAGTTGTGCTGCACCGTGAACAGCATGATGCCCACCCCGCCGGCCACCGACAGCGAGCACAGATAGATCGGGAAGAAGACGCTGGCGCCCGCGACCTCGCTCATGATCTGCCACGCGGAAAGCAGCACCACATTGTTGGCGCTCATGTGGCGGTATTCCTTCCAGGTCTTCCAGTAGCGCGTCTGGAAGGAGGCAGGGCCGCGGCCGCGCACCAGGTGCGCGGCCAGCGAGAGGTTTCCCTTCAGCCAGTTCCAGCGCGGGTTGAAGATCAGGTAGACGAAGCCGCCCAGCGGCGCGAGCAGGATGTGCCGCAAGAGACGGTAGCGGCGTTGCTGCGCCGGAGTGAGCGCCGCGTATTCGGCGGTCGACATCGTGGACAGGGGCCCCCGGTAGCGCTCCCAGTTGCCGTTGTTGCGGTGATGGAAATCGTGATGGCGCGACCAGACATACTGCGGCATGGCGGAGAGCACGCCGTAGAGGAAGCCCATGGCGCGGTTCAGCCAGCGGCTGCGGAACAGGGCGCCGTGCCCGCATTCGTGCATCAGCGCGAATACGCGCACCAGGAACAGCATGATGCCCACCGTGGCGAGCACGGTGAGCCAGGGATGGCGCGGGGCGCTCCAGATCGCCAGTGCCCACAGCGCGGCCAGAGGTGCCAGGGTGGTGAAGCTCTGCAGCAGCCCGATGCGGTTGCTGCTGTTGCCGTAGCGCCGGATGAGCGCGCGTTTGCGACGCTCGAACTCGTCCACTGGCTTGCTCAATCGCCGGTCCTTGTAGTTGTGATCGTCGGCAAGGGCCGGGGCAGTCTACGGGACTGCCTGCCTCGTGGCTACCGGGAGGCGTCCGAAAGGCCGGCGCGGCCGTGCCGGCATCGGTTTAAGCTTGCGGGCATGACCCATGCAGCCATCACCGGCTGGGGCAAATGCCTGCCCCCCGCCGTGCTCACCAACGCCGACCTTGCCACTTTCCTCGACACCAGCGACGAGTGGATCACCACACGTACCGGCATCCGCGAGCGGCGCATCTCGCATGTGGGGCTGGGCGAACTTGCCGACGTGGCCGCGCACCGCGCACTGGCCGCCGCCGGTCGCGACCCGGCCGACATCGAGCTCATCGTCTTCGGCACCACGAGCTACGAGGACCAGGCGCCCAACCAGGCCTCGGGGTTGCAGCAGCGGCTGGGCGCCATGCGGGCCGCATCCATGGACGTGAACACCGCCTGCACCAGCTTCCTCTATGCCTGGTCCACGGCCAACGCCATGGTGCGCAGTGGCGTGGTGCGCAATGCGCTCGTCGTCGGCGGCGAAGTGATCAGCCGCTTCATGGACTGGAGCAACCGCAATGTATCGGTGCTGTTCGGTGATGGCTGCGCCGCCATCGTGATCGAGGCGGTGGAAGAAGAGCAGGGGCTGCTGGCCGAGAAACTCGGCTGCGATGTGGCCGGTCGCGATGCGCTGGTGATCCACGGCATGGGCGCGCGTTATGCGGATCTTCAGCGCCGTTACGGGCAGACGGAATGGGTGTTCGAGGGGCAGGAGATCTTCAAGCGCGCGGTGCTCGGCATGGGCCAGGCGGCGGCCGATGTGCTGGCGCGGCGCGGCCTTGCGGCCGGTGATGTCGATCTCGTCATTCCGCACCAGGCGAACCTGCGCATCATCGAGGCCGTGGCGCGGCGTGTGGATATCCCCATGGAGCGCGTGTTCGTGAACGTGCAGCGCTACGGCAACATGTCCGCGGGCACGGTGCCGATTGCATTGGTGGAGGCGCTGGAGGAAGGGCGGGTGAAGCCGGGAGCGACGTTGCTCATGCCTGCCTTCGGCGCCGGGCTGACCTGGTGCGCGCACCTGGCGCGCTGGGGAGAAAGGATTGTGCCGCTTGGCACGTCGGAGGCGGCGCTGCCGCCTGCGCCGCACAGCGCGCTCGAGATGGTGCGCGAACAGATCGCACGCCGCGAGCGCGCCGCGGGCTGAAAAGGCCTGCTCCCGCGTTGCGAGAGCAGGCCACAGGCTCAAGGCAGTGTGACCTCGAGCGGGCTGGTCAGCGAGATCGCCAGCGGCGTGCCGGCCGCGAGTTCGACTTCGGCGCCGGTCTTCTTGGCCGCCACGGCGCCGATGGCGCCGCCGAGGATGCCGCCGATCACCTTGTTGCCGTCGCCATGGCCGATCTGGTTGCCGATGATGGCGCCGGCCGCGGCGCCGCCAGCGATCTTCGCCGCGTCGCGCGCGGTGTCGCTGCGGCCGGTCTGCGTGACCTCGCCGTTGACGGGCAGGCTGCCGCCGCCGGCCAGCTCGATTTGCTCGAAGCGCATGGCGAGCGTCGGCACACCGCCGATCTTCTTGCTGCCGGAGACCACGGTGACGATCTGGCCCGAGACCACGGTGCCCTGCGCCAGCGCGACACGGCCGTCGACGACCACATCCTGCGCCAGGCGTGCGCGCACGCGGTCACCCACCTGCGCGGTCTTGGTGGTGAGGTCCGAGGCCAGCGACATCTCCAGCCGGGTGCCCGACGGTACGGTGACGAGGCGGGGAGCCGGCAATGCGGCAGCCGGCTCGCTGGACGCGGGCTTGCTCGCGGCAGGCTTCGGAGCCGGCTTGGGCGCGGGCTTGGGGGCTGCCGCGACCGGAGGAGGCGCAACAGGCTCAGGAACGGGCGCTGCGGCAGCCTCGGCTGCGGCTGCGTCGGCCTGCTGCTGGGCCAGCGCAGCCTCGCGGGCCGCGAGGTCGGCTTCGCGCTGCTGCAACTCGGCCTCCTGGGCGGCATTGGCCGCTGGGGGCGGCGAAGAGCCGCCGCAGGCGGCCAGAAGGCCTGCCGCGCAGCCGGCCAGCAGAAGATTGCGGGGCTTGATCGACATCATCGATTCTCCTTGTTGTCGTGGAGTCGATTATCCGGGCTCAAGCTGAATGGGGGCCAACTGTCGTCTGCAGGCTACGGACTTTTTCCACGGAACTGCGGCGGCCGAACAGTTTCCGGACACCTATGTAAAACAGCGGCACGAAAAAGATCGACAGCGTCACGCCGGTGATCATGCCGCCGATCACGGCGGTGCCGATGGCGTTCTGGCCGCCGGCGCCGGCGCCGCTGGCGAGCATCAGCGGCAGGACGCCGGCCATGAAGGCCAGCGAGGTCATCACGATCGGGCGCAGGCGCAACCTTGCGGCGTGCAGTGTGGCTTCGAGCAACCCCATGCCGGCCTGCTCCGATTTGGCCGCGAATTCCACGATGAGGATCGCGTTCTTGGCCGCGAGGCCCATGGTGGTGAGCAGACCGACCTGGAACAGGATGTCGTTCTGCATGCCGCGCAGGTTGGCGCCGATCAGTGCGCCCACGATGCCCAGCGGGACGACGAGGATGACCGCGGCGGGAATGGTCCAGCTCTCGTACAGCGCCGCGAGCGCCAGGAACACCACCAGCAGCGACAGCAGGTACAGCGGCAGCGCCTGTCCGGAGGATTGCTGCTCCTGGCGGGAGATGCCCGACCAGGCGACGCCCAGGCCGGCGTTCATCTCGCGGACGATCTGTTCGACGCGCTGCATGGCCGTGCCGGTGCTCTCGCCCGGCGCCGGAGTGCCCTGGATGGCGAAGGAGGGCACGCCATTGAAGCGGAACAGCTGCAGCGGCCCGTGCATCCAGTGCCAACTGGCAACCGAGGCGAAGGGCGCCATCGTGCCGCTGCGGGTGCGCAGGTTCCACAGGCCGATGTCCTCGGGAACCATGCGGAAGGGCGCGTCGGCCTGCACGTACACGCGTTTGACGCGCCCCTGGTCGATGAAGTCGTTCACGTAGGAACCGCCCAGTGCGATCGACAGCAGCGTGTTGACGTCCTGCTGGGAGATGCCGAGCGCGCCCGCCCTGGGCCGGTCGATATCGATCTTCAGCTGCGGCTGGTCGTCGATGCCGCTGTAGCGCACGTTTGCGAGCACCGGGTCGGCTCGCGCGATTTCCAGGAAACGTGCGCGCGCCGCGACGAAATCATCGTAGTCCAGTCCGCCGACATTGAGCAGCTGGAGGTCGAAGCCCGAAGCATTGCCCAGGTCCGGTACCGGCGCCGGGACAGAGGCGATGATGCGTGCCTGGCGGTCGCCGGAGAACTCTGCCGCTATGCGCCGCGCGATGGCAGAGGCATTCTGTTCGGGTTTGCGCCGCTCTTTCCAGTCCTTGAGAACGATGGAAGCCTGGCCCTGACTCTGGCCACTGCCGGAGTTGCTGAAGCCGGGGATGGAGAATATGCCGACAAGCGAATCCTTTTCCGTTTCCAGCAGGTGGTCGGCGACGCGATCGGAGACCGCGGCGGTCTGCTCCAGCGTCGCGCCCTCGGGCAGCATGTACAGCGTATTGATGCGCCCCTGATCCTCCTCCGGCAGGAAGGCGGTCGGGGTATGCTGGAACAACAGCCAGATCGCGCCACAGATCAGTCCGTAAGCGCCATACCAGAGCGCTCGCCGTGGAATCATCCGGCCAACGGTGGCGACATAGCTGCGCTGTGCTTGATCCACACCGCGGTTGAAGGCGCCGAACACGCCGCGTCGATGATCGGTCTCGGGGGGGTGTGGCTTGAGCAGATGGGCGCACAGCGCCGGCGTGAGCGTCAGCGCCACCAGCAGCGACAACATCATGGCTGCTATCAGCGTCACCGAGAACTGCCGGTAGATGATGCCGGTGGCGCCGCCGAAGAAGGCCATGGGCAGGAATACGGCCGACAGCACCACGGCGATACCGGTCAGCGCGCTGGTGATCTCGCGCATGGATTCGCGCGTGGCTTCGAGGGGCGAGAGATTGCGTTCGCGCATCAGGCGCTCGACGTTCTCGACCACCACGATGGCATCGTCCACCAGCAGGCCGATGGCGAGCACCGTGCCGAACATCGTGAGCATGTTGATCGACATGCCGGCCATGTGCACCACCGCGAACGTGCCCAGCAGCACGATGGGTACGGTGATCGCCGGAATCAGCGTCGAGCGCCAGTTCTGCAGGAACAGGAAGATCACGACCACCACCAGCGCGATGCCTTCCAGCAGTGTCGTCACCACGCCGCGCACGGAACGCTCGATGAAGGGTGAGACGTCGATGGGATAGGTGACGTCGACGCCGGGCGGAAACTGCGGCCGCAACTGCTCGATGACATCCTTCACGGCGGCAATGGTGGCCAGCGCATTGGCTTCCGGGGCGAGCCGGATCGCCATTGCTGCTGCGGGATGGCCGTTGTAGCGGTGGGCGGTGTTGTAGGACTCGGAGCCCAGTTCCACGCGCGCCACGTCCTCGACCCGCACCGTGGAGCCATCCGGGTTGGTGCGCAGCAGGATCTGCTTGAACTGGTCCGCCGAAGTGAAGCGCTCCTGCACGTTCACGACGGCGTTGAGCTGCTGGCCGGGCACCACCGGCAGGGCGCCGAGCTGGCCGGCCGACACCTGCACGTTCTCGGCCTGGATGGCCGCGACCACGTCCGAGGGCGTCAGGCGCAGCGCCGCCAGCCGGTGCGGATCGAGCCAGATACGCATGGCGTACTGGCCGCCGAACACGTTCAGATCGCCGATTCCCGGCGTGCGGTTGACCGGATCGACCAGCACGCTGTTGAGGAAGTCAGCCAGGTCCGCCGGCCGCATCCTGCGCGAGGTGTCGTAGATCGTGATCTGCAGCGAAGTGGCGGGGGCCGATTTGCGCACGTTCACGCCCTGGCGCTGCACTTCCGCGGGCAGGCGCGGCATCGCCTGCTGCACGCGGTTCTGCACCTGCACCTGCGCCACGTCCGCATCGGTGCCCGGGACGAAGCTCACGCTGATGCGCGATGCGCCGTTGGAGCTGCTGTTGGCTTCCATGTAGAGGAAGCCGTCGAGCGCGGACAGCTGCTGCTCGATCAGCTGCGTCACCGTCTTGTCGACGATTTCGCCGCTGGCGCCGGGGTAGTTCGCGGAGATCTGCACCGAGGGCGGCGCCACGCGCGGATATTGCGTGATCGGCAGCCGCGGCAGCGCCAGCAGGCCGGCGATGGCGATGCCGATCGCGATCACCCACGCGAAGATCGGCCGATCGATGAAGAATCGGGAAATCATGTTTCGGAGGCGACGTGCACGGCGGTTCCCGGAGCGATGTTCTGGCCGCCCTCCACGATGAGGGTATCGCCGGCCGCGAGACCCTGATCAACCAGCCAGCGTGAGCCGAAGGTGCGCGAGACCGTGACATCGCGCAGGCTGATCTTGTTCTCCGCGTCCACCAGCCGCACGAAGGAGCGCCCCTGGCGATCGCGCTCCAGCGCATTCTGCGGAATCAGGATGGCTTTGGGATTCACACCCTCCGTGATCAGCGCCTTGACGTACATTCCGGGCAACAGCTCGCCTTCGGGGTTGGGGAACTCCGCGCGCAGCGTCACGGCTCCGGTGGAGGCGTCGACGGTGACCTCGGCCAGGCGCAGGCGGCCCTTGTGCTGGTACTGGGTGCCGTCTTCCAGGATCAGATCGACATTGCCCACGCTGTCGGCGCTGCGGTCGATATGGCCCTGCTGGGAGTCGCGGCGCAGCCGCAGCAGGTCGGCGCTGGACTGCGAGAAGTCGACGTACACCGGATCCAGCTGCGAAACCGTGGTCAGCGGAGCGGCCTGGCTGGCGCTGACCAGCGCGCCGGGCATGACCAGGCTGCGGCCGGTGCGACCCGATACGGGAGCCGTGACCCGTGTCCACTGCAGGTCGATGCGTGCGGTGCTGACCGCCGCTTCGCGTTCGCGCACGGTGGCCAGCGCCTGGGCGTGCGCGGCTTCCGCGTTGTCGTAATCCTGCTGGCTGACGGTTTTCTCGGGAAGCAGGGCACGGTAGCGCTGCACCAGCAGTTCGCTGACCCGGGCCGCGGCGCGGGCGCTGGCCAGGGCCGCTTCGGCGCGCTCCAGCGCGGCGCGGAAGGGCGCGGCCTCGATCTGGTAGAGGGTCTGGCCCTGGCGCACCACCGCGCCTTCGGTGAACAGGCGCTCGCGGATGATGCCGCCGACCTGCGGCCGCACCTCGGCTGACGCCTTGGCCGTCACGCGTCCCGGCAGCTCGGTCTGCAGGTTCACCTGTTCGGTCGTGATCGTGACTGTGAGGACTTCGGGCGTGGTGCGCTCGGAAGTCGGGGCTTGCGGACTGCAGGCCGCGGTCAGCAGCAGTGCTGCACTGGTCGTCAAACAACGCAACATATATCTCCATTCTGACCGAAGCCCTGGCGTGGCTCCAGTCTCCCCTACGGATTCCATCTAAAAAACCTCCTGCAGGCGGGGGTGGGGGGGCTGCTCGGCGAACACCCGGTTGCGGCCCGAGGCCTTGGCCCGGTAAAGCGCGGAGTCCGCGCGCTGCAGGATGCTGCTGACCGAATCGCCCGGCCGTGAAATCGCGACGCCGATGCTGACCGTGACGCTGCCCAGCTCGGGAAGGATGGCGGCGATGTCGGTGGCGCCGATGTGCGCGCGCAGCGTCTCGGCGCGCGCGGCGGCCAGGCGCAGATCGGTGCTGGGGATCACCACCAGGAATTCCTCGCCGCCGATGCGGCCCAGGAATTCCGGCGGCTGCAGCATGCTGGTGAGCCGCTCGGCCACCAGCTTCAGCACGCGATCGCCCGCGGCATGGCCGAAACCGTCGTTGATGCGCTTGAAGTGGTCGATGTCCAGCAGCGCCACGCCGACAGCCTGGTCCCTGGCCTGCAGCGCGACGGGCAGCATCGACAGCACCGAGCGCCGGTTGGGCACGCCGGTGAGTTCGTCGGTGAGCGCGAGGCGGCGCAGGCGGCGGGAGTTGCGGTTGTGGTGCAGGGCAAGCGTCGCCAGCAGCAGGGCCAGCAACACGATGAGCCCGGACACGATGTACTGAAGATTGTGCGCCCTGCGGGTCTGTTGCAGCAGCTGCTGGTTCGCAAGGCTCTCGCGCAGCAGCGCCCCGTATTCCTTTTCACGCGTGGCGGTGTCGAACTCCACTTTCAGCGCCGCGAAATGCTGGTCGATCTGGTTGCGCAGCAGCTGCTCGGAAGTCTGCTTGGCGGCATCCTGCCACTGGAAGGCGCGGCGCCAGTCCCCGAGTTCCGAGTCCACCAGCGCGAGCTGTTCGTAGGCGGCAACCATTTCCAGCCGGGCGCCGGAATTGCGAAAGATGTCCAGGGATGAGCTGAGCAGCTGGCGCGCCAGCGTCAGATTGCCCAGCACACGCTGGGCCATGGCTTCGGTGAGCGACATCAGCGCGCCGAGCCGGTGGTCGATGGCTTCCTGGCGCAGCGCGCTGGCGCGACGCAGCTGGTCCAGCGCGGCATGCGCATCACCACGCGCCAGCGCCACCGCGGCCAGGCCCCGCAGTGCATAGGCCTGGCCGCGCAGATAGTCGATCTGGCGGCTGGTCCGGTATGAGGATTCGAACGATTGCTCGGCGTCGCGCCAGTTGCCCATGCGTTCCGACACCCGGCCCATGTTGTGCTCGGTGACCGCGGAGTCGCGCTGCAGGTCCGCGGCGCGCTGTTTCTCCAGGGCGCGCGAGTAGATCTCGTAGGCCTGCGTGTTGTCGCCCATGCGGTTGTACGTGGTCGCGATGCCGTTGAGGGCATTGAGCGCATGCAGCGAGAAACCGATCTTCTCGTACAGCCCCTGCGCCTGCCGCAGGTCGGCCAGCGCCTGCGCGTAGCTGCCCTGCAGGCTGTGGATGAAGCCGCGGGCGAACAGGGCCCCTGCGAGCATCTCGTCATCCTGTGTGCTGGTGGCGGTGGAGACGGCCTGATCGTAGAGCGCCAGCGCCTCGGCATTCTCGCCCCGCATTTCGCTGCCTTCGCCGCGGCAGGTGAGCAGGCCCGCGCGCAGCCCCTGCCGCTGCACGCGCGACTGCAGGGTCTGCATCACCCGCACCTGCTGGTCCAGCGCGGCCAGATCCCGTTCGGCGTGGTATTCGCACAGCAGCAGCCGGGCGCGAAACTCCTGGTCCACATCCGGCGTGGTCGCCAGGCGCGCCAGCGCCTGCTCCGCCAGGCGGCGGGTCTGGTTGGCGTCATGGCGCAGCGCCACCGCCGCCTCGGCCAGCAGTCCGTCGACCTGCGCATCGGGTTGCAATGCGGCGGGAGCGGCCGCCATCACGGGGCCGGCCAGCAGCAGGGCCAGCCAGAGCGCGCGTCCCGGCAGCAGGTGGGAGGGGAACATCCGGCAACCATATCACCGCGGCCAGCGGGCGAAATGTGTCATGTTGGCAGGAAGGCGCAGTTTCCTCCGTTCTTGGTACCCTGCGCCGCGGGATCAGTCTGTAGGGCATGTCATGCGGTTCTCCTCTCTCTTGTGCGTCGCTGCGGCGTCCGTGGCCACTGCCTGCTTCGCCCGCCAGCCTGACCAGGGAGTGAGCAGCTTCGATGCCGCGGCCAGCAGCGTGGCGCAGCGCGCCCGCGAAACCCCGCCGCGGCGGGCGCGCAATGTGATCCTGTTCATCGGCGACGGCATGGGCATTTCCACCATCACCGCGGCGCGCATCCTCGAGGGGCAGCTGCGCGGCGGCGACGGCGAAGGCAATCGCCTGAGCTTCGAGGAGTTCCCGGCCTCGGCGCTGGTGCGCACTTACTCCGCGAACCAGCAGGTCTCCGACTCGGCGCCCACGGCCACCGCCATGCTCACCGGCTGGCGCGCCAACGACATGGCTTTGTCGGTGGCACCCGCCGTGGCCGTCGATGAAGCCGATGCGGCGGTGATAGCCCCGCATGTGCTGCCCACGCTGCTGGAGCGCGCCGAGCAGCGCGGCCTTGCGACCGGTGTGGTCACCACCACGCGCATCACGCATGCGACCCCGGCATCCACCTATGCGCACACCCCCAACCGCGACTGGGAATACGCCGGCCAGCTGCCGCCGGGCGCGACGCTGCCCGACATCGCCGCGCAGCTGGTGCAGCGCCAGCGCACCGGCAATGGCATCGAAGTGGTGCTCGGCGGCGGGCGCGAGAGCATGCTGCCGGTGGAAATGGCTGATCCCGAGTACCCGGACAGGCGTGGCCGGCGGCGCGATGGCCGCAACCTCATCAATGAGTGGCTGGAGGCGCAGCCCGGTTCCACCTTCGTGTGGAATCGCGAGCAGTTGCTGGCCGCCGGGGATGGGCCGCTGCTGGGCCTGTTCGAACCCTCGCACATGCGCTACGAAGCAGACCGGAGCAAGGACCGGGCCGGCGAGCCGTCGCTGGCGGAAATGACCCGGGTCGCCATCGCAAGACTGCGCAAGCAGCGCAAGGGCTACTTTCTCATGGTCGAGGGCGGGCGCATCGACCACGGCCATCATGCCGGCAATGCCTATCGCGCGCTGACCGACACCATCGCCTTCTCGGACGCCGTGCGGGCCGCCACCGAGGCCGTGGATGCACGCGACACGCTGATCCTGGTCACCGCCGATCACAGCCACACATTGACCATCGGCGGCTATCCTGCGCGCGGCAACCCCATCCTCGGACTGGTGCGCGGTCCCGGCGCCACGGCGCCCGAACGCGATGCGCAGGGCCGGCCCTACACCACGCTCTCCTATGCCAATGGACCGGGCTTCAACATCGTGGAGGGCAACATCGACGAGGCGCCGCGGCGGCCGGCGGCCGCTGGCCGCGACCGGGATCTGTCGGATGTGGATACCACCGCGGCCGGCTTTCACCAGCAATCGCTGGTGCCGCTGGCTGGAGAAACCCATGGTGGTGAAGACGTGGCGTTGTTCGCGCGCGGGCCCGGTTCGGAGCTGGTGCGCGGCTCCATTGCGCAGAACGAGATCTTCCACATCGCGCGTCGCGCGCTGGGATTGTGAGCTACTATCGGCCCGTCCGACCAAAGAACCAGAACCGCGGGTTGTGACCAGCATGAAGCGCATCGAGCTGCCCCGTCCCATCGAGGACTATTTTGCATTCGCCGAACTGCCGCCGGGCGAGAGGGGACGGCGCTTCACCATCACCTTCACCTATTTTGAAGGCGAGCGGCTCGATCGCCTGCAGTGGTGGTGGCAGCTCAATGCCGGGCAGGAGCGCAGTGGCGGCGAGCTGGCGCTGCAGCAGGCGCGGCGCGAAGCAGTGGAGCGGTTCCGCGCGCATATCGAGACCTGGCTCATCAACAGCGACCGGCGCCTGGCCGGCGGGGAACCCTTCCCGTTCCTCGAAAGGCTGGCCCAGTCCGAGCCGGCCTGGGCCGAGCCTGCGGACGCCCGCGATGCATGGCAGGAGCCGCGGGTCGTCAACCACTAAAGTCGCCGCGGCATCGCGGCATCGCGGCGCCGCAAAATATATCCGTCCAAACGCCCGCCGGGCGGGAACCCTTTGAGGGCCGCGAAGGTCCACCGTTTAATGTCTCAAAGAACTTTACTCATCGTTGGAGCCGCCATCGCATTGATCGGCGGCAGCTGGTATCTGATCTCCAGGGACGCGGGCTCGCAGGGCCGTGGCCCCGGCGGGCGGGGTTTCGATCCCTGGAACCAGCCGGTGCCCGTGCGTGTGGTGCCTGCCACCGAGGACGATCTCACCCTGCAGGTGCGCAGCATCGGCACCGTGGTGCCGTTCAACACCGTCGTGGTGCGCAGCCGCGTGGATGGCCCGCTGGTGCGGGTGCTGTTCAACGAAGGGCAGCGGGTGCGCGCCGGCGATCTGCTTGCCGAGATAGATCCCGAGCCTTACCGCATTCGCCTGGCGCAGGCCGAGGGTGCGCAGCAGCAGAACCAGGCGCAGCTGCGCAACGCGGAGCTGGAGCTGGAGCAATACCAGCGCGTCATCGAGGCGGGCACCATCTCGCGGCAGACGCTGGATCGCCAGCAGGCGCTGGTGAACCAGCTGCGCGGCACGCTCAAGTCCGACCAGGCGCAGGTAGATGAGGCACGTCTGCAGCTGAGCTATACGCGCATCGTGGCGCCGATCTCCGGCCGGGTGGGGCTCAAGCGCGTGGATCCGGGCAACCTCGTCAGTGCCGGCGATACCTCGGGCATCGTGACCATCACCCAGACGCAGCCGATCTCGGTGCTGCTGACCATCCCTGAAGCCGAGCTGCCCGGGTTGCGCGCCGGGCTCGCGGCGGGCAAGGGGCTTCCCATTCAGGCCTGGGACCGCAGCGGCCGTGAGCGCCTTGCCGATGGCGTGCTGCGCACGCTCGACAACCAGATCGACACCGCCA
>CAUJIK010000072.1 GCA_963205255.1 Pseudomonadota bacterium | reverse complement strand
GATTCCAGCGGCAGCTCGCCGATGCCGCGCGCGCGCGCGCGCAGGAACAGCCCCACCTCTGAGTGGCGGAACAGGTAGATGGACTGCATGGGATCGCCGACCAGAAACAGGCTGCGCCCATCCCCCCTGCTCCATCCGGCCGTGAGCGCGGCGATCAGTTCCACCTGCGAGGGCGAGACATCCTGGAATTCATCCACCAGCAGGTGACGGATGCGCAAGGTATGGCGGATGCCCAGCTCCGTCGGCTGGCCTTCGGCGATCAGCGCCTGCTGCGCGGTGGCGGAGACCTCGGTGTGATCGACGACGCCGCGCTCGCGGAACAGCAGCTTGAGCTCGGCCGCGGCGATGATCAGTATGCGCGCCAGCGCGGCCGTGGCCGCGCGATCCTCCTCGCCGAGCACCGCCGGAGGCAGTGCGCGCAGGCGGCGCAGGATGTCCTCGATGTCGTCGATGCGGGCCAGCGCATCGATCCATTCCTTCCAGCGCGCCTTGAGTTCGCGCTCTTTCGGCGGGAACCCTGAGCTGATGTTGATCTGCTTGCGCAGTGTTTCCGGCGGCGAGGCGATCAGCGCCAGATCCACCATGGTCTGCCACAGCGGCAATCCCGCCGCCTCGGGAGCGAGCCGGGTGTCGCCGCGCAACCAGTGTTGCCAGGGTCCCGGCGCGTGACCTGCGGCTTCGCGATGTCTGGCGCTGGCCTGAAGCAGGCTGGTCGCCTCGGCCAGCAGCGTTGCCGGCAGCAGGCGCTGCGTCTCCTGCAATGATTCGCCGACGATGCGTTCGAGGCTCGCGACCACCGCGGCGGCTAGGGCGTCGGGATCATTGCCCGCCATGAGCGGCAGCCAGCTGGCGCGCGCGTCGAGCAGATCGGCGATGAGTTCCTCGGCGCGTTGCAGGTTGTTGTCCAGGCGTTCGAGCAGCACGTCGGCGTCGGCCTGCATGCCGGCCTCGGCGTCGATGTGCCGCAGGGTGCGGCGCGCCGCGGTGCGATACAGCGTGCCGGCGTCGTCCACCACCTGCAGGGAGCCCTGGAAGCGGCCCAGCACCGGCATGGCGCGGGCAATCTCGTGGTTGAGCGAATCGATGGTCTGGATGCGCAGGCGCGCGCCCAGTTCGTTCAGCGGCCAGCCGCGCGCGGCGGCATGGGCCAGCGCACCGGCTCGCAGCCGTGCCCAGGTGGCGCCGACCGGACCTGCCGCATCGAGGCCGCCGTCCAGCGCCATGAGCACCCGCTCGCGCATCTCGGCCGCGGCCTTGCGGGTGAAGGTGATGGCGAGCAGTTCCTCCGGCTCATCCACGGTTGCCAGCAGGCCGAGGAAACGCTGCGCCAACACCGTGGTCTTGCCTGATCCTGCCGGCGCCTGCAGCAGGATGGAGCGCGCCGGGTCCAGCGCCAGTTCGCGCGCGACGGCGTCACTCATCGACCGACTCCTGCTCCTGCATTTCGGGCAGCGGGATCTGTTCGCCGATGCGGCACAGCGCCGGCAGATGGCAGCGGCGACATGCTCCCTGCGCCGGCACGACGGCGGCCGCGCCGTCCCGATGCTCCCGCAGCAGCCGCTGCACTTCCTGTCGCCACTGCTGCAAGCGCAGCGCCCAGTCATCCAGTGCGGCGATGCCCTTCACGCCGGCATCACCGTCCGCCACGCCTTTGAACTGCGTCTTGCCGGGCACCAGCCGCTGCAGCGCCACGGCCTGTACCGGCGCGCCGGCGCAGGCAAGCATCGTGGCATACAGCGCCAGCTGCAGTGGGCGCGGTGATTCCTGATCCATGGCGACGACATCCGACTGCCCGGTCTTGTAGTCGATGAGCAGATGCCGTCTGTCCGCCAGCTGGTCGATGCGATCCAGGCGCAGCCTCATCTCGACGCCATCGACCGCGCCGACGAGCTGTTGCTCACGCTGCACCACTTCGAAAGGGCCGCGGCTGGCTTCCAGCGCCAGCACCCCCTGCAGCAGCGCCATGCCGCGCCGCCGTTCACGTGCCAGCACACGCTCGTCGGGCGAGACCGCGCGCCGTGTCAGCACGGCACGCTCTGCCTGCCGCCAGTGCCGTTGTATCAGCGCCAGGCGCGCAGCTTCGTCGAATGATTGCAGTGTCTGGCTGTCGCGCAATTCACCCCACAGACCATCGAGCGTGGCATGCAGCAGGTCGCCGCGCAGGCGCGGGTCGATGCCTTCGGCGGGATGCTCCAGCGCCCGGGCGCCCAGCCGCATCTCGGCCTGGGAGCGGAACGGGCAGTCCTGCTGCAGCTGCAGGCGCCGCGCCGCGCCGCGCAGCACCCCATCCGGCGTCAGCAGCGCAGGCAATGCGGCATCGACGATCTGCTCGCAGGATTGTTCCGCCGCGCGCCGGATCGTGGCTGGCGGCAAAGGCTGCCAGCCTGCGGCTGGCAGCAGCCGCGATGGCCGGCGATGCAGATCCCCATCCGTGGCGGCATAGCTGCATACCAGTTGCCGGGTGCGCCGCCGCCAGCCCGCCAGTTCCTCCACAGCCTGCCGCCGGCGCAGTTCCACGCTGGCCTCAGGCCAGCCCGCGGCGCGCTGGGTTCCTGTGGCGATGAAGGCTTCGGGACGCGGCGGTGCCGGCAGCGCCTCTTCGGTCAGGCCCAGAATCCAGATGCCATCATGCGTCGTGAGTGGATCGCCACGATCGTCCGTGAGCGTGATGGCCGCGTCGCCACTGGCGGCCTCGTGCGCGCCATGACGCGCCAGTTGTTCGAGCTCCCGCCATGCGGCCAGCGCATCCAGTTTCAGCTCCAGCGCATCGAGCGACGCGAACTCATCCAGCAGTTCACGCCAGCGCCCGTGGCATTGCGCGTCGCGTGAATCCGGTTTGCGCTTGCCAGGGAAACCCAGCGCCGCCAGCGCGCGGTCGAAGCGGCCCGCCCAGTGGCCGGGCTGCCGGCTTTCGGCGTCGTCCAGCGCCGCCACCGCCCTTTGCAGACGCTGCGCGCAGGGCGCGGCCGCGGGCTGCCGCTCCGCCAGCGCATCCAGGGCGGCGAGCAGCGTCGGCAGCGGCCAGTGCGTGCGGCCCAGCTCGCGCAGGCTGCGTTCCAGAGAGGCCACATCCTCATCGCCCCAGTCGAACCAGGGACTGAGCAGCAGCCGCGACAGATCCACCATCTCCAGCGGCGCCAGCAATCCGCCCAGCATGGCGATGGCCTGTTCGAGCATCGGATGCCGCAGCAATGGCTCGCCGCCTGCCACCGTCAGCCAGCGCATGTCGCGCAGCGGCGCCAGGGCATCATGCGTGTCTTCGGTCAGACATCGCCACAGCCTTGCGGCCAGCTCCGGCAGTGGCAGCTCACCCCCGCCCTGCACCAGCAGCAGGCGTCGCGCGGGATCGGCCGCCAGTTGCTCGCGGCACCACAATGCCGCGGCGCGA
>CAUJIK010000071.1 GCA_963205255.1 Pseudomonadota bacterium | reverse complement strand
GCGCCTGGCCGCCATGGAAGAACTCGCGCGCAAGCATCGCTGCGCGCCCGCCGAGCTGCCCGCGCGCCATGCGCAGCTGCGCGCCGAGCTGCAGCAGATGGAGACCGCCGACCAGGACATCAGCACGCTGCGGCGCCAGAGCGCCGAGGCGCTGGCGACGCTGCGCGAGGTGGCCGCGAAGCTCACCGCCGCGCGCGCCACCGCCGCCCGCGCCTTCAGCAAGGACATCAGCGTGCGCATGCAGGGGCTGGGCATGGCCGGCGGCCGCTTCCAGGTCGAAGTCTCGCCCCATGCCTCCGCCGAACCGCAGCCGCACGGCCTCGACCAGGTCGAATTCCGCGTTACCGCCAACCCTGGCCAGCCTCTGCGGCCACTGGCGAAGGTCGCTTCCGGCGGTGAACTCGCGCGCCTGTCACTGGCCGTGCAGGTGGCCAGTACCGCCGGCGAAAACCGCAGCATGGTCTTCGACGAGGTGGATTCCGGAATCGGCGGCGCCGTGGCCGAGATCGTCGGCAGCGAACTGCGCGGGCTGGGCGCGCGCGGGCAGGTTTTCTGCGTCACGCACCTGCCGCAGGTGGCCGCCCAGGGCCACCGTCATCTGCGCATCGCCAAGCTCACGGACGGCAAGACCACGCGCATCCAGGTGGTGGAGCTCAGCGGCGAGGAGCGCGTCCAGGAAATAGCCCGCATGCTGGGCGGCACGCAGATCACCGCCAAGGCGCTGGATCACGCCCGCGAGATGCTCGCCGCCGCGGAAGCCACGCCCGCTGCCGCAGCCAGCCCACCGGCCCCGCGCGGACGCCGCCGCCCGCGCTGAACCGCGGGCCGCCCCGCGCTCTCAGGTCCTGCGGGCCGACGTGGCGCGCGAAATGCAGTCGGGGCGGTTGCAGCGCCCGTAGATGATCATCGAGTGGTCGTGTATCTCGAAGCCATGCTCGGCGGCAATGCGCAGCTGCCGCTCCTCGATCTCCTGGTCCACGAATTCCTCGATGCGGCCGCATTCCATGCACACCAGATGGTCATGGTGCTCGCCCTCGTTCAGCTCGAACACGGCCATGCCGTTCTCGAAGTGATGGCGGGTGACGAGGCCGGCCGCCTCGAACTGCGTCAGCACCCGGTACACCGTGGCGAGGCCGATGTCCTCGTTCGAGTCCAGCAGCGCCTTGTAGATGTCCTCGGCCGATTTGTGGCGCATGCCGCCACCTTCGAGGATTTCGAGGATCTTGAGCCGTGGCAGAGTCACCTTCAGCCCGGCTTTCCTGAGGTCCTTGCCTTCCAAGGGAACTCCCGCGGTTCGTCGGTTAGAATGCGCGGCAGTCTAACCTGCAACGCCGAACCATGCGACCCAAGAAACCTGCCGTAGTCCTTGCGCTTGTCCTGCTGCTCAGCAGCGCCGCCGGCTGCGTTTATCGCATGCCCGTGCAGCAGGGCAATTTCCTCGAACCCAGCCAGATCGAGCAGCTGCAGGAGGGCATGACGCGCTCGCAGGTCTCGTTCCTGCTGGGCACGCCCATGATTCCCACCGGCTTCGACGCCGACCGCTGGGATTATTTCTACTACGTGAAATCCCGCCGCTTCCGCGAGCCCCAGACACGGCGCCTCACCGTCCATTTCGAGAGCGACAAGGTCGCGCGCGTCGAACGCGAGGACTGAACCGGCTCAGGCCCGCTGGCGGGCGCGCTGCACGAAGGCATCCACCAGCGCGCCGGCCGTGTGTTCGATGAGCGGCGCCAGCGCCAGCCCCGCAAGGCCTCCCGCCGGCTCGAAGCTCAGATCCAGCTCCACCCGGCAGCCCGCGGCCTTCCCGTGGCCCTCCTGCCCCAGCGGCGTCAGCGTCCACACGCCCTCGAGGCTCCTGAAGGGCCCCTCCACCAGTTCCATGGTCACGCGCCGATCCGGTTCGAGGCGATTGCGGGTGGTGAAGCTCGTGGACAAAGGCCCCTTGCCCACCGCCAGCCGCGCGACGATCTCGCCGGGCGCGCGGCCGAGCACCTGCGCGGCGCTGCATCCCGGCACGAACTCCGGATACCGCTCCACGTCGTTGATCATTTCGAACACTGTCTGCGGGCTCGCGGCAACCAGCGCCGACCGCTTCACATTGCGCATGCGCGGGATTGTAGTGGCTACAATGCCGCGGTGACGAAACCTGCAAAACAGACCCCCGCCCTGATCGCCGAGAACCGCAAGGCGCGGTTCGAGTATTTCATCGAGGATCGCTACGAGGCGGGCCTTGCGCTGATGGGGTGGGAAGTCAAATCGCTGCGCGCCGGCCGCGGCCAGCTCGCCGAGGCCTACGTGTTCCTGCGCGGCGGCGAGGCCTTCCTGTTCGGCGCCCATTTCTCGCCGCTGAACTCCGCCTCATCGCATGTGATCGCCGACCCCACCCGCACCCGCAAACTGCTGCTCAACCGCGCCGAGCTGGACCGGCTGGTCGGCGCGGTGGAACGCTCCGGCTACACGCTGGTGCCGCTGGAGCTGTACTGGAAGAACGGCCGCGCCAAACTGCGCATAGGCCTTGCCAAGGGCAAGAAACAGCACGACAAGCGCTCCACGGAGAAGGAGCGCGACTGGGCGCGTGACAAGGCGCGCCTGATGCGCGTGCGCTAGAGCCTGACCATCGCGCCCGCGCATGCGCGCCGCCCCGCAACTGCCCCTCGAAACGCTGCACACGCTGTGGCTGCAGACCGGCACAGCCTGCAACCTCAGCTGCCCGTTCTGCCACGAAGGTTCCGCGCCTGGCGACACACGGTTGCCCGCCATGGACTACGAACACGCGCGGCAAGCCATGGACGCCGCGTTGGCGCTGGGCGTGCGGCGCTTTGCCTTCACCGGCGGCGAACCGCTGATCCACCGCGACATCCTGCGCATCCTGGAATACGCGCTGGCGCACCGGCCCGCGCTGGTGCTCACCAACGGCACCGCGCCACTGATCCGGCGGCCGCATCACCTGCAGCGCCTGCGCGCCACGCCGCAACCGCTGCAGTTCCGCGTCAGCATCGACTATCCGGATGAAGCCCGGCACGACGCCGGCCGCGGCCTGCGCAATTTCCGCAAGGCGCTGCAGGGGCTCTCGCTGCTGCACCAGGCCGGCTTCGCCACCGGTATCACCCGCCGCCTCGAACCGGACGAGGACAGCGCCGCCATCGACGCCCGTTTCCGCACCCTGCTGACCCGCCACGGCCTGCCGCCGGACCTGCCTCTGGTGGCCCTGCCGGAGCTCGGCCCGCTGCAAGCCAGCGAGCTGCCCGGCTACGTCATTGCCGGCGACCCACCGGCTCCCCTGTGCACGCTCAGCCGCACGGTCTGCATGCAGGAAGGCCGGCTCGCCTTCCTGCCCTGCCCGCTGGTGGACGACGACCCACGCCTGCTGCTCCCCGGCCCGCTGCAACAGGCCTGCGGCACGCCGATCACGCCCACCCACCCGCGCTGCGCGCAGTGCCTGGGCATCGGCGTCCCCTATTCCGGCTGAGTCGCCCAACCCAAAGCGCGCGCTTTTCCCGCCCCGCATATGAGCTCATGATGGGCCGGCGAAAACCACAAAAAGGGAACGGCCATGAACCTGATCATCTCTCTCGTCATTGGCGGCATCGTCGGCTGGCTCGCCAGCATCGTCATGAAGACCAACGCACAGATGGGCTGGATCGCCAACGTGCTGGTGGGCATCGTCGGTTCGGCGCTGGGATTCTGGGTCGCCGGGTTCCTGGGCTTCGCGGCCACGGGCGGCATCGCACGCTTCGTGGTGTCGATCGCCGGCGCCGTGCTGCTCATCGTCATCCTGCGGGCGCTGGGCGTGTTCAAGAAGACCTGACGGATCTGTGCTATGATCGGCCTGCTTTGAAGGGGGCGACCGGCTTCGACGTGGGTTGCGAAACTTCAGGGGCGTACCGAGGCGCATGGACCTCGCTAATCACTGTGCAAATCATAGTTGCCAACGACGACAACTACGCTCTGGCGGCTTAACCCCGCCTAACCTCCGACCCGCTGGTGCCTGTGCCACGGACCCGGGGGACGCGCTCACAGGATCGCGATGCATCGTGCTACGGGATGCATCGTTAAGAGACACCGTCAGCTGGCTGAGCGTCTTCCCTGCTGCTCGGGTAGCGTGAGGCGAGAACCCAAAGAGACAGCTACGTACGTAGAGCCTGAAATGTAGTGCTTGCGGACGCGGGTTCGATTGAAGCGAAGGAACGCAATGGTCGCCTTCACCCGTGAGGGTGAAGTGAAAACGGGGCTCATTCGGTGAACCCTTCTGCCGCCGGCAACGGCGGCATGGCAACGCCGAGGGGTAGGACGAGGCCAACTCGCCCTGCCCTGTAGAGACTCATGGACCGGCTGAGGTGCTTCATGGCGCCAGAGCCGGCCCCAGGATCGACGCCGGAAGGCGCCGATAACACGCCCCGCATCCTTGGCATCGTTTCGGCGATGCAAGGATGAAGGCATAGTCCAGCCCGTCCCGAAAGGGATGGAAGCAGCTGTCCCGCCGCCTCCACCATTGGCGCCGCCTTTCCCGGAGTTTTCCGGGAAAGGCGGCCGCATCTATCATGCGCAGGAAGGAAGCCATGGCGCGCATAGTCAGGGAATTGCCGAAGGAAGTGGCTGCCTATATTGCCGGATTGATTGACGGCGAAGGCACGGTGACCCTCACACGCACGCACTCAAACGAAAGACGGCGCCTGGTCGTGAGCATTGCGAACACAGAACTGCCGCTCTTGCAGTTTGTCCACCAGCAAACCGGCGTTGGAAAGATCACTCGCAAGCGCACCGTCTCGGAACGACACACACCCTCTTTCTGCTATGCCGTTTCCAGCAGACAGGCGCTCGCGCTGTTGCATCAGCTGGAACCTCACATGCATTCGTACAAGCGCCGCCGCGCACAACTGGCACTGCTCAGCTATCTGGCAGTCACGCCACGCAACGGCAGGTATTCCAAAGAACTCGCAAACGCACGGATGGCATTCGAGCGCGTCTTTCTGCAGACCATTCCTCTGCCGACAGCTCGCGATTCGACTGAAGGACCGCCAGAAACTGCGCCCCAGCGGCCACGCAGGATTCAGCGCTCGATCTTCACATAGCCCCGGCTCTGCAACTCGAAGAACGTCGTCGTCGCCGACAGATTCATGTGAGCCAGAGGCAGCAGATCGGCCGCCGCATAGTTCTGGTTCCGCGCCGAAACCCCGCAAACCACCATCTTCACACCGGCCGCGGCCAGTTCCTGAAGCACGGCGACATTGGGATTCGCCTTCGCTCCGGTACGGTTCCGGTAGGTTTCATCCCGGGTCACGAGCGCGATGGTGGGACCGTGGAAGACGGCGGTCGCCTCGATATGGTCGGCAGGCACGCCATACGCCCGGTAGGTGTTGATCAGCCGCGCGATCCCCACAAGTGCCGGGCTCACGGCGTCGGCGGAACTGGCCATCGACTTCACGTCGAAAGCGAAGCGGTAAACGCGTGCCGGATCGGGCCTGTCCGTGGCGCCGGGCACGTCCGGCAACACTCCGGCGGACGGCACGGGAAGTTGCTGGGCGCTGGCGACGGTGACAAATGCCCCAAGAACGGCAACGGCCATGAGACGGCCCGCAACCACAAAACCCGATTTGATGCGATTCATCTGGATGAACTCCATTCGCTCAATACGAGAGATCAGGCGACGATATTAAACTCGAGTCTGCCGTCGCCGGGGCCCGGCCGGCAAATCCGTGGCCGCCTCTTCGGGTGGATCGCGCCAGTTGGCATGGCTTTGCCAGAACTCGACGCTGCGCCGGTAGGCCTCGCGATCCAGCGCGACACCGGACCCACCCTCGGCAACACCCAGCGCATTGCGCATCATCGTGACCGGCGCCATCGGGACTTCCTCCGGCTCCAGGGTGTAGAGACAGCCCACCACGCCCCAGTCCGCGCGGATCTTCTCTCCTTCCCTGCGCAGCTGCTCCCGGCTATAGAGGATGGGGATCAGGTAGTTCGCCACCGGCGGCCGCACACCTTCGAACCAGCGCACGAGAACGGGAAGTTCCGCCGGGCTGCGCGCCTCGTAGCCGCTGCACAGGAACTGCCGGTTCTCCGCCGTGATGGGGATGGTCAGGCAGCGCGTGGAGGTCCAGTTGGCATGGACGTGCAGCTTGCAGAACGGAGCGTAGCCGTCGAGCACCTTCTGCGGCGGGTGATCGTTCAGATGGCGCTCGAATTGCGTCGCCGAACAGTCCTGGATGGTGTTGCCGCGCCTTTGCTTCGGAAACAGCCGGCCGATGGCGAAGTCCGTCAGCTCGATGCTCACGCAAGCGCCTGGGCAAGGTCGTCGATCAGGTCCGCTGGATTTTCCAGCCCCACCGACAGACGCAACATTCCATCGGAGATGTCGCGTCGCGCGCGCTCCTCTCCGCTCAAGCCATGGTGCGTGGTGGTGCAAGGCTGGGTGACCAGACTCTCCACGCCACCGAGGCTGGGCGCCAGCGCAAACACCTTGAGCTTCTCGGCCACCCGCGTGGCGGCGGCGCCATCACCCTTCACCTCGATCGTGAGCATGCCGCCAAAACCGTACATCTGCTGCTTCGCGAGCTCATGTCCGGGAAACCCCGGCAGGCCGGGATAGAGCACCCGCGCAATCCGCGGATGCCGCTCCATGGCCTCGGCGATGGCCTGCGCGCTGGCATTCTGCTGGCGCACGCGCACCACCAGGCTGCGCAGGCTGCGCGACAGCAGCGAGGCCGTTTCCGGGGCAATCATCGAACCGAGGTTCTTGCGCCAGTTCCACACCGGCGTCATGACTTCCTTCGAACCCACCAGCGCGCCGGCAGTGAGATCGCTGTGGCCGCCGAGGTATTTGGTGGCGCTGTGCATAACAAGGTCAGCGCCCAGTTCCAGTGGCCGCTGGTTCACCGGCGAAGCAAAGGTGTTGTCCACCGCCACCAGCGCGCCACGCGCATGTGCCTGGCGGGCGATGGCGCGGATATCCAGCAGCGCAAGCGTGGGATTGGCCGGCGTCTCGAAGAAGACCAGTCTGGCGCCGGTACCCAGCAATTCATCGAGGCGCTGCTGCTCGCTGGCAAGGATGAATTGCGTCTTGATGCCAAGCAGCGGCAACTGCGCACCGAGCAATTCCATCGTGCCGCCATAGACATCACCGATGCAGACGATGCCGTCCCGGCCATGCGTCAGGAACAGCGCCGCCGCTGCCGCCATGCCAGATGAGAAGACCCAGGCTCTCTCGCCGCCCTCGAGCCCGGCCAGCGTCTCCTCCAGCGCCAGGATGCTGGGGTTCATGCCATAGCGGGTGTAGAACGCGCCGAGCGTCCTTCCATCCACGACATCCAGAAGATTCGCGGTTGAAGGGAAGACGAAGGTCGTGGTGTTGTAGATGGGCACATGCGGGCTGCCATGCGCATCCTTGTGGCTGCTGCCGTGGATGGCCCGTGTGGCGAGGGTGAAAGTGGAATCTTCCGTCATGGCCTTCCTCCTCCGCCGAGTGTACCAATGAAAAACCCCCAGCCGCTTCCGGCTGGGGGTTTACTGCCCAGGGCAGTTGCTACGCCTGTTACACACCCAGCGCCTTGGCCACCCCCGCGCCGCAGGCCGGATCGCACTTGGTGCAATTGGCAATGTGGCGGCGCTTGATCACCTCCGGCGCATCGCCCATGACGCGCGCGGTGTTGTCGAACAGCACCTGCTGCTGGGCCGGCGTCATCAGCCGGAACAGCGCGCGCGGCTGGCTAGCGTGCTGCCGTAGTTGCTGTCCACGCGCATGGCGCCGTCGCGGTGGTGGCTGTGCACCGGGTAGCGCGCCGCGTTGACCGGAATCAGGCCGTGATTCACGCCCAGGCGGTAGCGCTACGCGTCGCGGTAGGAGAACAGGCGACCCTGCAGCATCTTGTCGGGCGAGAAGCCGATGCCCGGCACCACATTAGCCGTGCATGTGGCGATAGCTCGCAGGGATGCCGCGATCCGACATCACGATGGTCACCTGATGCAGCGCCTCCGGCAGCAGCGTCCAGAAATCCCAGTTGTTGCGGGCGCCTCAGCGGGTCGCGCATGAAGAACACCGGCGTGTTGTTGCCGGCCAGATCCCAGTTGCCTTCCTCGGTATAGAAGTTCATCGCGAAGCCACGGATATCGCGTTCGGCATCCGCCGCGCCGCGCTCGCCGGCCACCGTCGAGAAGCGCACGAACAGATCGGTCTTCTTGCCGACCTGCGAGAACAGCTTCGCCCGGGTGTAACGGGCAATGTCATGAGTGACCGTGAAAGTGCCTTAGGCGCCGGAACCCTTGGCGAGCATGCGACGCTCGGGAATGACCTCGCGGTCGAAATGGGCCAGCTTCTCCAGGAATCAGACGTCCTGCAGCAGCTGCGGCCCGCGCGGGCCGGCCGTCATCACGTTCGATACAGGCCAATCGGATGGTGCCATGAGATCAATAGTTACTGACTATTGACCTGTATCGACCAATAAACTTACATGATCAGCCTGCAGCGCGTTGTGGACGCACCGCCACCGGCAGATCCAGACCGTTCTCGCGCACCCGGGTCTCGAGCCCCAGCTCGGCGAGCAGATCGAGGAACGGGCGCGCCGGCAGCTGCTCCACATTGGCCATGCGATGCACGTCCCAGGTGCCGCGGGCGATCAGCAGCGCCGCCGCGGCAGCGGGCACGCCGGCGGTGTACGAAATGCCCTGGCTGCCGACCTCGCGATAGGCGTCGGCGTGATCGGCAACGTTGTAGAGGAACACCTCGCGCTCCTTGCCGTTGCGCACGCCGCGCACCAGCGTGCCGATGCAGGTCTTGCCGGTGTAGTCCGGAGCCAGCGACGCCGGATCGGGCAGCACGGCTTTCACCACCTTCAGCGGCACCACTTCCAGCCCCTCGGCGGTGCGCACCGGCTGCTCCGACAGCAGACCGAGGTTCTTCAGCACGGTGAACACATTGATGTAGTGATCCCCGAAACTCATCCAGAAACGGATATCCGGCACGCCCAGGTGCTGCGACAGCGAGTGCAGCTCATCGTGGCCGGTGAGATACGTGGTCTGGCGGCCGACCACCGGCAGATCCCACTCCCGCCGGTGTTCGAACATCTTCGCCGACTGCCATTTGCCATCCTGCCATGACCATACCGTGCCGGTGAACTCGCGAAAATTCACCTCCGGATCGAAGTTGGTGGCGAAATAACGGCCGTGGCTGCCGGCATTCACGTCGATGATGTCGATGGAGTTCACGCGGTCGAAATATTCGTCCACCGCGAAGCGCGCATAGGCATTGACCACGCCCGGATCGAAACCCGCGCCGAGAATGGCGGTGACGCCGGCCTTCTCGCAGGCCTCGCGGCGCTTCCACTCGTAGTTCGCGTACCAGGGCGGCGTCTCGCAGATCTTGTTGGGCTCTTCGTGGATGGCTGTGTCGATGTAGGCAGCTCCGGTGTTCACGCAGGCTTCCAGCACCGACATGTTGACGAAGGAGGCGCCCAGGTTGAGCACGATCTGTACGCCGGTCGAGCGGATCAGCGCCTCGACCTCGGCGGCGTCGCGCGCATTGACCGTATGGGTGCGCAGCACCGCAGACGGATAGGCATCGCCCTTGGCGCGGATGGATTCGACGATGGCATCGGCCTTGCGCACCGAGCGTGAGGCGATGTGGATCTCGCCGAACGCGGCGCTGTACTGGACGATCTTGTGGGCCGCCACATGAGCCACGCCGCCAGCGCCGACAATGAGAATGTTCTTCTTCACTCCAGACTCCTCACGAAAGGCTGTTCACAAAATCCTGGAAGGCAAACTGCCGCACCAGACGCTCGCTGCCGTCGGTCTCCCGCACCACTATGGAAGGCATGGTCACGCCGTTGAACCAGTTCTTCTTCACCATGGTGTAGGCGGCGGCATTGCGCATCGATATGCGGCTGCCGATCCGCAGCGGTTCGGGAAAATTGAACTCGCCGAAGATGTCACCCGCGAGACAGGAGCGCCCATAGACCAGATAGCGGTGCGGACCGGCGTCGGGCTCGACCTGCGCGCTCTGGCGATAGATGAGCAGATCCAGCATGTGCGCCTCGATGGAGGCATCCACCACCGCCAGCGGCTTGCCGATGTGCGGCAGGTCCACCACTGAAACCTCGAGCGTCGCGCTGTCCGACACCGCCGCCTCGCCCGGCTCCAGATACACCTGCACGCCGTAGCGCGCGGCGAACTCCTTCAGCCGGGCGCAGAACGCCGGCAGCGGGTAGTCCTGCCCGGTGAAATGGATGCCGCCGCCCAGGCTGACCCATCTGACCTGCCTCAGCAGCGCGCCGAAGCGCTGCTCGATCTGCGCCAGCATGGCGTCGAAGCGCCCGAAGTCGTGATTCTCGCAGTTGTTGTGGATCATGAAGCCATCGATGCGATCCAGCACTGCGGCGATGCGCGCCGGATCACTCTCGCCCAGACGGCTGAAGGGCCGCGCCGGATCGGCCAGATCAAAACCCGAGGAACTCACGCCGGGATTCAGGCGCAACCCCACAGGCTTGCCGCGCACCCGCCCGCCGTGGCGCTCCAGCTGCCCGAAGCTGTTGAAGATCACCTTGTCGGCGTGGGTCACCACCTCGTCGATCTCGTGATCGGCATAGGCCACGCTGTAGGCATGCGTCTCGCCGCCGAACTTCTCGCGCCCCAGGCGCACTTCGTAGAGCGACGAGGACGTGGTGCCATCCATGTACTGGCGCATCAGGTCGAACACCGACCAGGTCGCGAAGCACTTGAGCGCCAGCACCACCTTGGCACCGGATTCCCGTCGCACCGTGTCGATGCGCTGCAGGTTGGTGAGCAGGCGGGCCTTGTCGATGAGGTAGTAAGGGGTCTGGATCATTTCTCTCAAGGGATGGGAAAGACGCGAATACCCACGGACGCGATATCCGCTCCGGCGCGGCGCGCCGGATGGAACATCGCGCAGCCGCGGGCTGCTTCAGGAAGGTCTTAGGCTGGACGCCAGCAGGCGCTCAGCATCCGCGCAATGCGCGGACGCACGGAACCACGGGGTACCCGGCTTTGCCGAAGTTCCCCTCGTCGAAATTTCCGTTTGGGAGGTGTGCAGACAGACTGACACTATCCCCAATTGGAACAGGGCGTCGCGCAACATGGCGTCCTCTCCAACCAGCAGATGAGTAAGCATCCGGACGTTACCGGATGATTCTTCATTATAGGAAAGGAACCCGTCGCGCGCAAACCAGCACGAAAAGCGCGGCGCGCCTCAGCGCAGCGCCCGCCGCAGCAGGACATGCGTCAGTCCTGCCTCGGTGAACATCTCGCCTTCGCGCCGGTAGCCCAGTCTCTCGTAGAACGGCAGCGCGGCCAGCTGCGCATGGCACCACACCGAGGGCAGCTGCGCCGCCCGGGCCAGCCCTTCCAGCGTGATCACCAGCGAGCGGCCCAGCCCCTGTCCGCGATAGGCAGGCAGCACCGCGAGGCGCCCCATCTTGCCGTGATGCTCCAGATCCAGGCGCGCGGTAGCCACCGCGCGGTCATCATGCATGGCCAGCAGATGCAGGCAATGCGGATCGCGCTCGTCCTCCTCCAGCGCCGCCGGCACTTTCTGCTCGTGCACGAACACCGGCACACGCACCGCCAGCAGCGTCTCCCGATAGCCCGCATAGGCGACCTGGCGCAACCGGATGCCCGGCTGGGTCAGCGGCCATTTCGGCTCGATCCAGCCGTGGCCACGCAGGAAGGGATAACGCGGCAGATGCCCCACGCCGCGCGCCCAGGACACCTCGTCGGCCGTCCATATGTGCGCGTCGGGCTGGAGGGCTCCCGGTTCATCCAGGGAGCAGGTGGTGATGTCTATGGTGCGCTCGAGCAGCGGTTCTTCGTCGCTGGATTCATAGGTCAGTGCCGTGCCGCAGGCCAGGCAGCGCCCGCGCTTCACACCCGGCGAGGAATTGCGCACCGCAAGGCGCCCCTGCGTCACGATCATTGCACTGTGCAACACCGTGAACCAGGGCACCATCAGCGCGCCGGTGGTGCGCCGACAGGATTCGCAGTGGCACACCACATGCGAGAGCACCTCGCCGGATATGCGATACCGCACCGCGCCGCATTGACATCCGCCAGTGAGCAGCCGCATAGGTGGATTCTATGACGACAATGTCGCCGGATCGCAAGACACTGCACGCGGCCTATACCGAGGCCGAATACTGGATCGACGCCGAGCCGCCGCTGCGCATCGCCATCGGCGCCCCTTCCGCGGCGCTGGATGCCATCCTGGCGCACCACAGCGCGCAGCAGGGCGCGCTGATCACGGCCGCCAATCCCGGCAGCCGGATCACTCCGGAGCAGGTCAACGCCGCCGCCCATGCGGCGCTGCTTGCAGAGCTGGCGCAGCGGCAGCACCGTTGGCTCGCGACCCGCTCCATCGACCCGGCTGGCCAGTGGCCGGAGGAACCGGGCGTGTTCGTGCCTGGCATTTCCCGGGAGCAGGCCAGAGCAGTCGCGGCCCTGTTCGGCCAGAATGCCTTCGTGTGGTGCCGTGCAACCCGCGCGCCGCGGCTGTGCTGGACCGCCGGCTGAAACGCACGGGGCATAATACCGCCGCATCCGTTCGCAGCAGGAGAGCTCCTTGACCAGCAACAGCAAACCTCTCGTCGCCCTCCTCGGTGCGGGGCATATGGGCATCGGCATCGCTACCCGCCTGCAAAGCCGCGGACTCGCGGTGGTCACGAGCCTCGATGATCGCAGTGATGCCACCCGGGCAAGGGTTCAGGCCGCGGGCATTCCCGTGCTGCCACTGGCCTCGCTGCGCCAGGCGGACATCATCCTGTCCGTGGTGCCGCCCGCGGCGGCAGTCGATGCCGCCAGGGCGCTGGTGAGCGCCGGTGTGCTGGGCCAGGACGGCCCCTTGTTCGCCGACTGCAATGCCATTTCGCCGGACACAATGCGGAGCATCGATGCGCTGGTGCGGCAGGCGGGTGGGCGCTGCGTCGACGGCGGCATCATCGGCACCCCTCCGGACGCCGAAGGCACGAGATCACCAGTGCTCTACATCAGCGGCCCGGAAGCCGCGCGCCTGCTGTTGTTGAGTGAACACGGGCTGGATGTACACGTGCTGGAAGCGCCGGTGGGCGCCGCCTCCAGCCTCAAACTGTGCTTCGCCGCGGTGAGCAAAGGGCTCACGGCGCTCGTGACACAGGTCGCCGTCCAGGCAGGCCGCAGCGACATCGGCGCGCCGCTGAGGGCGCAGCTGGCCACCAGCCTGGGCCCGACACTGGCCTGGGCCGGCCGGCAGGCCCCGATGCTGGCCAACAAGAGCTGGCGCTGGGTGGGAGAGATGGAGGAGATCGCGCATTTCCTGCGCGATGTTCCCGGCGCGGCGCAGATGTTCAGCGGCGCCGCGCAGTTCTACGACTGGCTGGATCGCGAAAAATCCGTGGCCGATGGGCCGCTGGAGGTCGCGCAGCGTTTCTTCACGCCGCCCCGGTGATGCGGAACGTGAGCTCCTCGAGGCCATCGATGCCGGCGCTCACTTCATCACCGGGCGACAACGCGCCGACGCCATGCGGCGTGCCGGTGTAGATGAGATCGCCGGGCGCGAGCGTGACCAGCTCCGACAGCGCCGCGATGATGCCCGGCACGGGCCAGATCATCTGCCCCAGCTGCGAGCGCTGCCGCTCGACGCCATTGACGGCAAGCCAGATCGCCACATCGCCGGGATGACCAAAACGCTCCGCGGGGCTGATGCAGCCGATCTGCGCGGAGGCATCAAAGCCCTTCGCCATGTCCCAGGGCTGCCCCTCCTTGCGCGCGGCGCCCTGCAGGTCGCGGCGCGTCAGATCATTGCCGACGGCATAACCGAACACATGGTGCAGCGCCTGTTCCCCGGAGATGCGCGCGCCGCCGCGGCCGATGGCCACCACCAGCTCCACCTCATGGTGCAGGTCCGCGGTGCCGGGCGGATAAGGCACGGCGACGCCCGACGCGGTGAGCGCATCGGCGGGCTTCGCAAAGAAGAACGGCGGCTCGCGCGCAGGGTCCCCACCCATTTCGCGGGCATGCTCGGCATAGTAGCGGCCGACGCAGAAAATGCGGCGCACCGGGAAACGGTCTTCGCTGTCCTTGACGGCCACCGACACACGCGTCGGCGGAGCAAACGTATAGCTGGTGTACATCCTGCAATTCTAGTCGATTCCGGGTGAGAATCCGCGCATGACGAAGATCCTGGGCATCGCCGGATTGAGCGGCAGCGGCAAGACCACGCTGATGGTGAAACTGATTCCGCTGCTCACCGCGCGCGGCCTGCGGGTCGCCACCCTCAAGCATGCCCACCACGACTTCGATGTCGACGTTCCAGGCAAGGACTCCTGGGAACATCGCCGCGCCGGCGCCTGCGAGGTGATCGTGGCCTCGTCGCGGCGCTGGGCACAGATACATGAGCTCGACGGCGAGCCCGAACCCACACTCGCGGCGCTGCTGCGCCATCTGTCGCCCTGCGACCTGGTGCTGGTGGAAGGTTACAAGCGCGAGCCCTATCCCAAGATCGAGGTTCACCGCGCCGCGGCGGGCAAGCCGCCGCTGTATCCCGACGATCCGCTGGTCGTCACCGTGGCCACGGACACCACCCTGCCCGCTCCACATCCGCCGACGGTGGATATCCACGACACGGCGGCGCTGGCCGAAGCCATCCTGCGCCACGCTCTGCCATTGCAGGACGTGCTCGCCGTGCTGGAGCGCTGAGAGCGCCCGCCTAGTCTCCCAGACGCCCGGGGTGCGCGTAGATCACCTGCTGTTCCTCACGCGCGAAACCCACCAGCGTCATGTTGCACTCGCGGGCCAGCTGCACCGCCAGCGAAGTGGGCGCTGAAACCGCCACCAGCATGCGGATGCCCAGCGTCGCCGCCTTCTGCACCATCTCGTAGCTGGCACGGCTGGTGATCAGCGCATAGCCATCGGAAAAATCTGCGCCCTGGCGCAGTCGCGCGCCGATCAGCTTATCGAGTGCGTTGTGCCGGCCGACGTCTTCGCGCACCAGGCCGATTTCACCCTCCCAGCTCACCCACGCGGCCGCATGCAGGCTGCCGGTGCGCGCGCCCAGCGGCTGTCTTGCGGCGAGCAGGCGCAGCGCGGCCACCAGCCGGGCGCGCGAGGTGTGCCCGCCGTCGCTCACCGGCGGCGGATGGCGGATGACGTCCTCGACGACCTCAGCGCCACAGACGCCACAACCGCTGCGGCCCGTGAGATTGCGGCGCCGCTCCAGGATTTCAGCCAGACGGGTGCCCGCCACGCTGATCCCGAGCGTGGGCGCGCCATCCTCCACGCGCAGTTCCACCCCGCGCAGTTCACCGCGATCGGCCACCAGCGCTTCGCTCACCGTGAAGCCATAGCCCAGATCCTCCAGATCCTGCGGCGTGCACATCAGCACCACATGCGGGATGGAGTTGTAGCGCAGCGAAACCGGAACCTCGGCGGCGATGAGGTCGGTGGTGTCGACGCAGGAATCACCGCGCCAGCGGCGCACCGGCAGCTCGCGCACCGCATCGGTGCGCGAGGAATCATCCGGCGCGCCACTGCCGCCCGCCATGGATCAGTACACGACGACGGAGCGGATGGATTCGCCCTTGTGCATCAGGTCGAAGGCTTCGTTGATCTTGTCCAGCGGCATGCGGTGCGTGATCAGCTCATCGATGCGCACCTTGCCGTCCATGTACCAGTCGACGATCTTCGGCACGTCGGTGCGGCCACGCGCGCCGCCGAAGGCGGTGCCCTTCCACACGCGTCCGGTCACCAGCTGGAAGGGACGCGTGGCGATCTCCTGCCCGGCCTCGGCCACACCGATGATGATCGACTGGCCCCAGCCGCGGTGGCAGCACTCCAGCGCCTGGCGCATCACCTGGGTGTTGCCGGTGCAGTCGAAGGAATAGTCCGCGCCGCCATCGGTGACATCGACCACGGCCTGCACCACCTTGTCCATGCCCACTTCCTTCGGATTGATGAAGTGCGTCATGCCGAACTTCTCGGCCATCTCGCGCTTGGCCGGATTGACGTCGACGCCGATGATGCGATCCGCGCCGGCCATCCTCGCTCCCTGGATGACATTGAGGCCGATGCCGCCCAGCCCGAACACGGCCACGTTGGCGCCCGGCTCCACCTTGGCGGTGTAGATCTCCGCGCCGGGGCGAGGGGTGACACCGCAACCGATGTAGCACACCACATCGAAAGGCGCGTCCTTGCGGATCTTCGCCACCGCGATCTCCGGCATCACGGTGAAGTTCGAGAAGGTGGAGCAGCCCATGTAGTGGTAGATCTTCTCCTTGCCCAGCGAGAAACGGCTGGTGCCATCGGGCATCAGGCCCTTGCCCTGGGTGGCGCGGATGGCCGTGCACAGGTTCGATTTGCGCGACAGGCAGGTCTTGCAGTGCCGGCACTCGGGTGTGTAGAGCGGGATCACATGATCGCCCGGCTTCACCGACGTGACGCCCGCGCCCACCTCGCGCACGATGCCCGCGCCTTCATGGCCGAGGATGGACGGAAACAGTCCTTCGGAATCCTTGCCCGAAAGCGTGTAGGCATCGGTGTGGCAAATGCCTGTCGCCATGATCTCCACCAGCACTTCGCCGGCGGCGGGGCCGGCAAGGTCGACTTCGTGGATCTCCAGCGGCTTTCCGGGAGCAACGGCAATGGCGGCACGGGTTTTCATTTCTTTCTCCTCGCGGGGCCGAAACGCAGCGACAGGGTAGCCATGCGGATCTCGACCAGAAAGCACCACAGGGCGCCGATGAGCGAGATCATGGACACGATGAATACAGCCGCAATGCCCACACCCAGCGGGAAGGGCACGAAGGCCGTGGCGAACAGCATGGCCACCACGGATGCGACCAGCAATGCCGTGACGGTGCCCAGGGTGATGCCGCGGTTGACCGCGCGCGCGCGGCGGCTGATCAGGCGCAGCTGCTCATGCAGCTCGCGCTCCTCGTCGCCGGAGGCGAAGGGCAAGCGCTGCTCCATGGTGCGGGCGCGATCGATGATGCGTGCCAGCCGATTGGTCAGCACGCCCATCAGCACGCCGACGCCATTGAGCAGGAACACCGGCGCCAGCGACAGCTGGATGGCATGAACCACATCCGTCGCGGGCACCTGGACGAAAGACATATCCAATTGCATCAGGCTCCCTCACCATCGGCCAGCGCACGCTCCACGCGTGCCAGATCCTCGGCCGTATTCACGTCCGGACCGGGCGCCGCGACGGCATCGGCCACGCGGATCTGCATGCCGTTTTCCAGCGCCCGCAGCTGCTCCAGCTTCTCTATCTGTTCCAGCAGCGAAGGCGGCATGCGCTGCAACTGGCGCAAGGCCGCCACTCGATACGCGTACAGGCCGATGTGGCGGCGAGCGCCGGTGTAGTCGCGCTGGCTCGCGATGCCAGCCGGCGCCGTGTCGCGCGACCAGGGAATGGGCGCGCGGCTGAAATATAGCGCGCGCCCCTCGGGATCGGCGACTACCTTGACGACATTGGGGTCCAGCAGCGCCGCCAGCTGCGTGATGCGCGACGCCAGCGTGGCGATGTGCGCATCGGGATGCGCCTCCAGCAGCCCGGCCACCTGGTCGAGCAGCGCTGGCGGCATCAGCGGCTCGTCGCCCTGCAGGTTCACGACGATGTCCTCGTCCTGCCAGCCGGCCTGGTGCGCCACCTCGGCGATGCGGTCGGTACCCGACTGATGCACGGGTGAGGTCATCACCACCTGCGCATCGAAGGCGCGCGCCGCCTGGGCGATGCGCTCATCGTCGGTGGCGATGACGATCGCCGAAGCGCCGCTGCCCCGCGCGCGCTCATGCACCCACTGCAGCATGGGCCGGCCGGCAATCTTCAGCAGCGGCTTGCCAGGCAGGCGCGAAGAGGCATAGCGGGTGGGAATGACGACGCGGAACATTCAGTTCACCGGCGATTGCAGGCTACTTGCGATCGAGCAGCGGATCGTCCGCCGGCATCACCCGCGCCTCGCCTTCCAGCAGCACCGGCACGCCGTCGCGGATGGGGAATTCGAGCCGGTCGCCGCGGCACACCAGCACCTGCCGCGCGCGGTGGTACTGCAATGGCCCCTTGCACAGGGGGCAGGCGAGGATTTCGAGCAACCGGGCGTCAAGCAAGGGGACCTCCGCGCGGCAACAGCCGCAGCACACGTTCGAGCAACCGGGCAGCGCCGGCCGGATCCGGCTGCGCCGCCACCGGCAGGCACCACATGCGCCCGTCCGCGAACGGCTGGCATTTTACGGCATCCTTCTCGGTCATGAGGACCGGCAGCTCGTCCGCGAAGGCAAGATCCTGCGCCGTGAACGGGTGATGGTCCGCGAAAGCATGCTCGACCGGTTCGAGACCCGCGGCGCGCAGCAAACGAAAGAAACGCTGCGGGTGGCCGATACCGGCCACCGCATGCACGCGCCGGCCGGCCCATGAGGCAAGCCGCTGCTCCTCGCCGCCGCGCAAGGCGCGCAGCAACCCGGGCTGCAGGCTCATGGGGATCACCAGAGGATGGCGCGCCATCGCCGCGAGCGGAGCGCTGCCCTGCACCACGATGGCATCGGCCTCGGCGATGCGGCTCAGCGGTTCACGCAGCGGACCGGCCGGAAGCAGCTCCCCGTTGCCAAAGCCGCGCGCGGCATCGACCACCAGAATCGACAAATCCCTTCGCAGCGCCAGGTGCTGCAGGCCGTCGTCGGCGAGCACCAGCTCGCAGCCGTCGGCCACCAGATGACGGGCCGCCTCCAGGCGCCGCCGCGCCACGCACACCGGCACGCCGGCGCGCTGCGCCAGCAGCAAGGCCTCATCTCCATAGCGCGCGGCCGAGCCTGCCGGATCGACCCTTTCCGGGCCCTGCGTGCTGCCGCCGTAACCACGGCTGGCAATGCCCACGCGCACACCGCGCGCGCGCAGCGCGGTGGCAAGCCACAAGGTGAACGGCGTCTTGCCGGTGCCTCCCACGGTGAGATTGCCCACCACCACCACCGGCACACCCGGATGCGCCGAGGCCAGGAGGCCGTGGCGATAAGCCGCGCGGCGCAGCGCGACGATCCCGCCGAACAATGCCGCGAAGGGCAGCAGATACCAGGGCGCACGCGCCGCATACCAGCGCTGCTGCAGCCAGCGCGCAGCGGCGGACTCAGGCATCGAACTGCAGCCGGTGCAGCTGCGCGTACAGGCCGCCCGCGGCCTGCAGGCTGGCATGCGTGCCCGATTCGGCAATGCGTCCCTGATCGACCACGACGATGCGATCGGCCTGCTCCACCGTCGACAGCCGGTGAGCGATCACCAGCGTGGTGCGGCCGCGCATCAGCTGCGCCAGCGCCAGCTGGATGTGGCGCTCGGACTCGGTATCCAGCGCCGAGGTGGCCTCATCGAGGATCAGGATGGGCGCGTCCTTGAGAATGGCGCGGGCGATGGCCACACGCTGGCGCTGGCCGCCCGAGAGCTGCCCCCCGCGCTCGCCCACCGGCGCATCGAGGCCGCCCGGCAGCGCCGCGGCGAACTCCATGACATAGGCTGCGCGCGCGGCGGCCTCCACGCGCGCCGGGTCCACGTTCTCGAGACCCAGGGTCAGGTTGTTGCGGATGGTGTCGTCGAACAGCACCACTTCCTGGCTCACATAGCTGATCTGCCGCCGCAGATCGGGCAGCGACCATTCGCGGATATCCACGCCATCCAGCAGGATGGCGCCGCCGTCCACATCGTGGAAGCGCGGCAGCATGCCCACCAGCGTGGACTTGCCGCCCCCGGACTTGCCCACCACCGCGAGCGTCTGCCCCGGCTCCACCTTCAGGCTCACATCGCGCAGCGCCGCCTCGCCGGCACCCGGATAGGTGAAGGCCACATTGCGGTATTCCACCCTGCCCTCGGCATGCTCGAGCCGCTTGCCGCCGCCCTGCGGTTCGCGCGGCTCGTCGAGCACCTCGAAGATGCTTATGCCTGCGGCAATGCCCTGCTGCAGCGCGCCGCCCACATTGGCCAGGCGCTTGAGCGGCGCCATCACCATCATCATCGCGCCGATGAAGGCCACCAGCGATTCGGGGCGCATGCGGCCATCGACGATCTGCGAGATCGCCACCGCCAGCACCACCGCCAGCCCCAGCGAGGCCACCATCTGCACGATGGGGCTGCTGGCCGCCTTGGCGTTGATGAGCTTCACGTTGCTGCGCCGGTTGCGTTCGTTGATGGCCTCGAACTTCTCCTCCAGCTGCGGCGCCGCGCCGAACACCTTCACCACCCGCTGTGCCTCGAGCGCTTCCTTGGCGAAGCGCGTCACATCGCCCATTGATTCCTGGATGCGCGCGCTGTAGCGGCGGAACTGGCGATTGATCACCCGCACCACCCAGCCGATCAGCGGCGCCACCACCAGCGCCAGCAGCGTCAGCGACCAGGAACGGGTAACCATGTAGGCGATGAGCCCGATGACGGTCACCGAATCGCGCACCATGATGGTGATGGAGTTGGTGGTGGCCTCGGCCACCAGCTCCACGTTGTACGTCAGCCGCGACAGCGAGGTGCCGACCGGCATGCGGTCATAGAAGCTCGCCGGCAGATGCAGGTACTGCGCGAACAGATCGGCGCGCACGCTCTTGATCACCTGGCGGCCGACGCGCCCCGGGAAATAGGTGGCCACGTAGTCGCCCAGACCGCGCAGCACGAACAGCACCAGCACGCCGGCGGGCACCATCCACACCAGATAGGGCTCGGGCTTCGCCAGCGCGCCGAGCAGATACTTCTCGACGAACCAGATGAAGGCCACATCGGTGAGCGCGAACACCAGCATGCCCGCAAGACCGATGGCGAACAGGCCACGGTGCGGCCAGGCATAACGCAGCAGTCGCCGGTAGACCTTGCCACCATCGACCGCTGGAGTGGCGGCGTTCATGTGCCGGGAGGCTGTTCGATGGTCGCCACGTCGAGCTGCGCGAAACCCATCCGGCCCATCACGTCCATGGCCGTGATCACCGCCTGATGGGTGGCGCGCGCATCCGCCCGCAGCACCACGCGCGCATCGCGCTTGCTGCCGGCCACCTCGGCCACCGCGGCGCGCAGCGTCTCACGGCTGGAGTTCACCAGGTCGCGGTTGTTCACGCGGTAGCTCCCCTCCTGTGTCACCGTGACCACGATAGGCTCGGTGAGGCCTGCAACAGTGCGGGATTCGCCGGCGGCCGGCAACTGCACACGCATCCGGCCCTCATCGACGAAGGTCGACGACAGCATGAAGAAGATCACCAGCATGAGGATGACGTCGATCAGCGAGATCAGGTTGATCTCCGGATCCTCCCGACGTCGGGGGCGCAGGTTCACGCCTCGGCGCCCTCTCCGGCCACGCGCACGGCGCGTTCGTCGAGCGCATCGGCGAACTGCAGCACATCCTTCTCGATCTGGATCACGATCTCGTCCACCCGCCCGCGCAGGTAGCGGTAGGCCACATAGGACGGAATGGCGACCGACAGGCCGGCCGCCGTGGTCAGCAGGGCCTCGGAGATGCCTCCGGACAGCGCCTGCGGATCGCCGATGCCGCCGACATAGATGGCATTGAAGGCCTTGATGATGCCGGTGACGGTGCCCAGCAAACCCAGCAGCGGCGTTACCCCGGCGATGGTGCCCAGCGTGTTGAGGAAACGGTCGAGCTCATGCGCCACATGGCGGCCGGCATCCTCCAGCCGGTCCATCAGTACTTCGCGCGGCCGGCTGCTGTTCTGCAGGCCGACGGCGAGGATCTTGCCCAGCGGCGAGTTCGCCTGCAGCGCGGCCACGACCTTGTCGTTGATCTGGCCGCTCTCGACCAGCTGCCAGATGCGTCGGGTGAGATCAGGCGGAATGACCCGGCGCTGCTGCAGCGTCCAGAGTCTTTCGAGCACGATGGCGACAGCGATGACAGAACAAAGAATGATGGGCCACATGAAGAACCCACCAGCCAGCACGATTTCCCACATGGGCGCGGATCATAGCCGATGCCACGCCACTTGGTCCGGCGCAGCGCAGTGCTGTGTGGGCCGGGCGCCGGCCAGACGCTGCCAGTAGGTCGCGGGCCGCAGCACCTGGTGCCGGCCATCATCGATGGCGATGCGCGCCGCGACCTCCACTCCGGCGCCCTGCACGAGATATCCATGCACCGTGTCCGCGCCTCGCGCGCGGGCCGGCAGCAGCAGCAGGTCCGGCGCGCTGTCGGAATGCGCCAAAAGGCGGGCGCGATCCGCTTCGTCTCCATCCACCAGCAGCACCGTCCGGTGCCCCCGGTTCACGACGGTCAACAGGCAACCGCGGCCCGAAACCGCCCGTTGAAGCTCGAAATCCACGCCGTCCCATTGCCAGCGCCGCAGGTCGCAGGAGGTCAGCTCCGGCGGCAGCGAACGTGGCGCCAGCACGATGCCAAAGGCCCGGCCGGCCACTCCCCTGGCGCGGGCCGCCGCCAGCCCGGCGAGCCGGTCGCCATCGGTGCGCCCGATCACCCAGGCTTCAGGCCCCCAAGGCAGCCGCGCCCGCAGCTGCGGTTGCAGGCGCGAGATGAAGCCGCGTCCGCGGCTGCCGAAACTCTCCGCCGAACCCGCCAGCAACGCATGCCGCGCGGTGCGCAGCAGCACCGCCGACCCACTGCCGGCATCCAGCACCTCGATCTCCAGTTGATGCCGCCCCGGCGCCGGCAGGGCAGCGACAAAGGTCCAGGCCAGCAACACGCCAGCCGCGGCACGGACGCGCGGATCCAGCGGGAGCAGCACCAGCAGCAGCGCGCCGCAGATCACCAGACTGACCAGCACGCCGGGCTGTGCGGACACCACCGCGCCCGGAAGATCCGCGGCCCAGGTGAGGCCCGTCCACAGCGGCCGCACCATGAGCTGCGCCAGATCCACCAGCCGGTCGGCCAGCGGCCACGCCATGTCTCCCGGCAACAGGTATCCCAGCGTGGCAAACAGCACCACCGGCACCAGCAGCAGCGTGAACAGCGGAATCGCGACGATGTTCACAGCCAGCCCGACCACCGAGAACATGCCGAAGATCACCAGCGTCAGCGGCAGCAAGGCCAGCGACACCGCCCATTGCACATCCGCCGCGCCGCGCAGCGTACCCGCGATGCGGATGCGGCTGCCCGGCAGGAGGATGATGGCGGCCACCGCCACGAAGGACAGCCAGAAGCCGGCATCCAGCACCGCCATGGGGTCGAGCGCCAGCACCGCCACGGTCGCGATGCCCAGTGCCGCGCAGGGTGTGGCCGCGCGCGCCGTCTCGCGCAGCACCACAAAGGCCAGCAGCATCACCAGCGTGCGCTGGGCGGGCACCGAGAAACCGGACAGCAGTGCATAGCCCGCGGCCAGCGTCACGCCCACCGCCGCGGCAAAGACCTCGCGCCGCAGGCGGCGCTGCAGCAACGACAGCCGGCGCCACAGCGCCCGTGCGCCGATCATGCTCAACATGGCGAAGAAGGTGACATGCATGCCGGAGATGGCCACCAGGTGCGAGATGCCCGTGGCGGAGAACACCCGCCACTGCCGGTCGCTCACCTCGCCGGTGGCGCCCACCGCCAGCGCCGCGATCAATGCCGCCGCCGCGGGATCCTGCGCGCGCCCGTGGATGCCATCGGCAACCCGTTCACGCAGGCTGAGCCACGAAGGGCCGGCGGGTTGCAGCCGCTGGTTCAACGGCGAGACCAGCGCCCGCGCCCGTGCGTGGATCCGGTCGCGCAGCAGCACACGCGCACCCACACCATGCGGCGCCGCGGCGTGATAGCCCAGCGCCAGCTGCCAGGTCTCACCCGCGCGTGGCCGCAGCGCACCCTGCCGCGGAAAGTCGATGCGCACCGCCAGATCCTGCTGCCCCGCCTGCCGTGGATGCGTGACCCGCGCGTCGAAGCGCCAGCCTCCTTCGCTGCGCTCGGGAATGCTGGTGATGCGCGCTTCGACGAGCAGACGCTCGCCGCAGGGCACGGCGCGATCGGTTACGTCGGCGGCGGCCCCGCGCACCAGAACGAAGGCGCCGGCCGCCAGCACGACCAGCATCGGCCGCGAAGATCGCCACCCGACCCACAGCAAGGCGCACAGCACTGCCGCATGTTCGGGCCAGCCCGCGCCGGGCAGCAGCAAAGCCACCACCGCGCCCAGAAGAATTGCCAGCGATTGCAGAGCGCACCTCCCTGTGCCTTCGCCTGCTGATAGAGTCCATGCCTGAATGCCAAGACGAATGTTCAACCGCCTCCGGCCGGTCGCCGAACGTGTCCGCCACAGCCGCTATGTGGAGATACTTGGCCCCAAGCTGCGCGACTCGCGACTGTGGTCGGTGAACCGCCGCGCCATCACTTCGGCATTCGGTGTGGGCATCGCCATCCAGTTCATCCCGCTGCCCATGCACCTGCCGCTGGGCCTCATCGCGGCCATGCTGCTGCACCTGAATGTGCCGGCGATGGTCGTGACCATGTTCATCGTGAATCCTTTCACCGCCGTGCCGATCTACTACTTCGCCTACCGGGTCGGCGCATTCCTGCTGGGCACGCCCCCGGGGAACTTCGCCTTCGAACTGGGATGGAACTGGCTGGGGCACGGCCTGGGCAGCATCTGGAAACCGTTTCTGGTCGGCTGCCTGGTGTGCGCCATCGTGCTCGGCCTCGCCGGGCGCTGGCTGCTGGAGCTGACCTGGCGCTGGAGCGTCGGGAGCAGAGTAACCGCGCGCCGCGCCCGCGTCAGGCGCTGATTGCGCCCTGTTCGCACAGTTTTCCGCCTTCCAGCACCAGAATCCGGTCCATGCGCGCCGCAAGGCGCGGATCGTGTGTGACGACTACCAGACTGGTGTCGTGCGTGCGATTCAACGCCAGCAGCAGATCGAAGACCTGCGCGGCATTGGCGCCGTCCAGATTGCCCGTGGGCTCATCGGCCAGCACCAGCCGCGGCTGGGCCACCAGTGCCCGCGCCACGGCCGCGCGCTGCCGCTCTCCACCGGAGAGCTGATGCGGGCGGTGTGTGAGCCGCTCCGAAAGTCCGACCTGCCCCAGCACTTCGGCGGCGCGCGCGCGCGCCACCGCCGGCGGCTCGCGCCGCACCAGCAAGGGCATCGCGACGTTCTCGAGCGCCGAGAACTCGGGCAGCAGATGATGGAACTGGTAGACAAAACCCAGCGTGCGGTTGCGCAGCTGGCAGCGCTCGGTTTCCGGCAGCGCGTGGATGTCGCGGCCGTCGATGCGCACGCTGCCGGAATCGGGCCGGTCGAGGCCGCCCAGCAATTGCAGCAGCGTGGTCTTGCCGGAACCCGAAGAGCCGACGATGGCAAGCCGCTCGCCGGCATGGATGGTCAGGTCCAGGCCGCGCAGCACCTGCAGCACTCCGCCGCCCTCGCGGAAACCGCGCGTGAGATCCGCCGCTTCGAGCACCCGCTCAGTCATGACGCAATGCCTCCGCGGGCAGCAGCCGCGCCGCCCGCCATGCCGGATACAGCGTGGCCAGCAGCGACAGCAGCAACGCCACCGCGGCCACACGCCACACATCGTTGAGGGAGACCTGCGCCGGCAGATCGCTCATGAAATAAACGCTGGCATCGAGAAACTGCACGCCGAACACCCTTTCAATCAAATGCACCAGTCTCTCGAGGTTGGCCGCCAGCAGCGCGCCGGCACCGATTCCCAGCACCACGCCCACCGCGCCGATCACCCCGCCCTGCACCACGAAGGCCGCGAGGATATTGCGCGGCCCGGCCCCCAGCGTACGCAGGATGGCGATGTCCGGCTGCTTCTCCTTCACCACCATCACCAGCGTGGCGACGATGTTGAAGGCCGCGATGGCGACGATCATCGACAGGATCACGAACAGCATGGACTTGGCCGACTGTATGGAGCGGAAGAAATTGGCGTGGTTGCGCGTCCAGTCGCTGACGTAATAGCCGCCGCCCAGATCCAGCGCCAGCTGCCGCACCATCTGCGGCGCGCGCAACGGATCTTCCAGCGCCAACCGCACGCCGCTCATGGCATCACCCAGATGGAACAGGCGCGCGGCATCCGTGGCATGCAGCAGGCCGAGGCCACGGTCGTATTCATACATGCCGGAGCGGAACACGCCGCTGACCGTGAAGCGACGCATGCGAGGCACGATGCCGGTGGGCGTGACCGTGCCCTCCGGCACGATGACCACCACCTCGCCGCCCACGCCCACGCCCAGCTCCCTCGCCAGCGCCTCACCCAGCACGATGCGCCAGCGGCCGGCCTGCAGGTCATCGAGTGAACCCTCCACCAGCGAGCGGCCGATGCCCACGGCGCGCGCTTCTTCGGCGGGCAGGATGCCGCGCAGCTGGGCGCCAGCCAGACGCTGGCCCGCGGCCAGCATGGCGCGCGATTCCACATATGGAACGGCGGCCACGACGCCCGGCGTCTGCTGCGCGCGTTCGCGCGCCTCGCGCCAGTCGGGCAACGGCCCTTCCAGACCCATCAGCGTCGCATGGGAAGTGACGCTGAGGATGCGCTGGCGCAGCTCGGCTTCAAAGCCGTTCATCACCGACAGCACCACCACCAGCACCGCCACACCCAGCATCAGGCCCACGGCGCTGATCACGGTGATGAACGACAGGAAGCCGCGCCGCTGCCCCGAGCGCAGGTAGCGCGTGCCGAGCAGCCATTCGTAGCGATCGGTGAGCTTCATCGGCGGCGCCTATTCATAGCGCAACGCCTCGGCCGGCGGCACCGCCGCCGCGCGGCGCGCCGGATACAGGGTGGCAAGCAGCGTGAGCAACAGCCCGGTGCCCGCGATCAGCGCCACATCGACGCCATGCAGCTCGGAAGGCACGCGCGAGATCACGTAAACATTGGCGTCGAACACGGTGAGCCCGAACAGGCGCTCCAGCAGCCCCAGCACCGCATCCACATTCAGCGCCAGCCACACGCCCAGCGCCACGCCCAGCGCCACGCCGGCGCAGCCCACCACCAGACCCTGGGTGATGAAGATGCCGGCCACCCGCGCCGGACTCGCGCCCAGCGTGCGCAGGATGGCGATATCGGTGCGCTTGTCGGCCACCACCATCACCAGCATGGCGACGATGTTGAACGCCGCCACGGCCACGACCAGCATCAGGATCAGCGCCATCATGGTCTTCTCGATGCGGATGGCGCGGAAATAGCTGGCGTGGTCCTGGGTCCAGTCGCGCACCGTGAGGTCCTGGTGACCGGCATGCCGCAATGATTCACGCAGTGCCGCGGCGGACTGCGGCGCCTGCATGGCATCGTGCAGCTGCACCTCCAGCCCCACCGACCCGGAGCGCGCGGCGCCAAGCTCGGCCAGCGTGGGCAGCGAAGCAAAGACCAGCTGCGCGTCATGGTCCTGGATGCCGGCCTCGAACAGCGCCGTGACGCGGAACTCGCGCAGCCTCGCCTGCGGCAGTCCCTCGGCGGCAAGCGCCGGCACCAGCAGCGTGACCGTATCTCCCACCATCACGCCGAGCTGGTTCGCCACCAGCGCGCCCAGCATCAGGCCATCATCCTGCAACGGTTCGCGATCGGGCTCGCGCTGCGAGATCAGCTGCGCCAGCTGCGTGTCCTCGCCGAGGTCGGCGCCGCGCAGCATCACCGGCAGCATCTCCGGCTGGCGCACCGCCAGCGCCTGCAACTCGGCGTAGCGGGTCACCTGCTGAACACCAGGCGCGGCCTGCACTTCGCGGCGCAATTGCTCCCAGTCGGTTTGCGCGCCCGGCTCGGCCTGCACGCGCACTGCCGCGGTGAGTGTCAGCAGGCGGTCACGCAGTTCGGACTCCAGGCCATTCATCACCGACAGGATCACGATCAGCGTCGCCACACCCACGGCCACGCCCAGCAGCGACACCCAGGTGATGAAGGAGACGAAGAACTTGTGGGAGCGCGCGCGCGCGTAGCGCAGGCCGATGTAGACGGGCAGCGGGCGGAACATGGGTGGGCGATTAAAGCATGCCTGAGCGCTGTCGCGGCCCGTTTCGAGACCCGGGTCACAGATCCGGGTCCGCGCAGCCGGCGGCAGGGAGCCTCATGCGCCGCGGCGCTGCTATAGTCGGCGACATGAAAGCCATGCTCTGCCTGGGCCTGCTGGCCGCCATGCCGCTGATGGCCGATACGCTGGTCGTCGATGATCAGGTGCAACTGCGTCCGAGCTCGATCGAGACCCCGCGCCGCGGCAGCTCGATGGCCGCCGTCGAGGCAAAGTTCGGCGCGCCGGTGAACCGTCATGCCACCGTGGGCCAGCCGCCGATCACGCGCTGGGACTACAACGGTTTCAGCGTCTATTTCGAGTACCAGCACGTCGTCCACGCCGTCGCCTCGCGCTAGAAGCGCGCGGGCCATGATCTGACGCTCGGCTGGCCTGGGCTCTCGCGGAGCCCAGGTCTTCCAGCTCGCGGAGCCCAGGTCTTCCAGACTGGGCAGCCCGGTGCCCGGCCGGTATGCTGCGGCGCCCCCGCTTCATCCCGCATCGATGCCTCCTTCCGAATTCCCCGTACCCGTTTCCGCCGCCTCGTCCCAGCCCTGGCCGCCGCTGCATCCGGCCGCCCAGGCACTGGCTCTGGCGCGTGCAGCCAGTGACAGCGGGCGCCTGTGGGTGGTGGTGACACCCGACGCCCGGGCGCTGGATCAGCTGGCCGATGCACTGCGCTTCTTCCTGCCGCCCGAATTGCCGCTGCTGCGCTTCCCGGACTGGGAAGTGCTGCCCTATGACCGCTTCTCGCCGCTGCCGGACCTGGTCTCGGAGCGCCTTGCGACGCTGGCGCGCCTGCCGGCACTGCGCGCCGGGATCCTGCTGGTCAGCATCGAGACGCTGCTGCAGCGCCTGCCCCCGCGCCAGTTCGTCGAAGCCCGCAGCTTCGAAGTGGCGACGGGCCAGAGCTTCGGCCTTGAAGCCGCGCGCGAGCGCCTGACGCAGGCCGGCTATGCCAGCGTGGCTCAGGTGGCCACGCCCGGCGAGTTCGCGCTGCGCGGCTCGCTGTTCGACGTGTTCCCCATGGGGCATCACGCGCCGCTGCGCATCGACCTGCTGGACGAGGAAATCGACAGCATCCGCGAATTCGACCCGGAGACGCAGCGCTCGCTGGAAAAGCTCGATCGCGTGCGGCTGCTGCCGGCGCGCGAGTTTCCGCTGGACGAGGAAGGCTGCCGCGCCTTCCGTCGCCGCTTCCGCATCCGCTTCGAGGGCGACCCCACGCGCACCGCCATCTACCGCGACATCCGCCCCGGTGTCGCGCCGCCCGGCGTGGAGTTTTACCTGCCGCTGTTCTTCGAGGGCACGGCCACCCTGTTCGATTACCTGCCCGCGGGCAGCACCCTCGTCACCGACGCCAGCTGGCAGGATGAGGCCGCGCGCAGCGCAGCCAGCGTGGCCGAACGCCACGACGAGCGGCGCCACGACATCGAGCATCCGCTGCTGGACCCGGCGGAGCTGTACCTGGACCCTGATGCGCTCGGCGTGCAGCTGGCGCAGTGGCCGCGCATCGCCATTGGTCCTCAGGAAGGCGTGGCCGCGCAGGCCGCAAGTCTGCACCCTGCTCCCGCCATCCGCCTCGATCCTGCCGCGGAGCATCCGCTGGCGCCGCTCGCGGCACTGGTGAACGGCGGGGAAAGCCGCCGCACGTTGCTGATGGCCGATTCCGCCGGCCGGCGCGAGTTGCTGCAGGATCTGCTGCGCAACGCGGGGCTGAAGTTCCGCGGCGTGGCCGGCTGGCAGGCCTTTCTCGACGACGACTGCCGTCTCGGCCTCACTGTCGCCCCGGGTGTGGGCGGTCTGGTGATGGATGATCCACCGCTGAGGCTGCTGGCGGATGCGGAGCTGTTCGGACAGCGCGCCCAGCAGGAGCGCCGCCGCCGGCGTTCGCAGCTGGACCCTGCCGCCATCCTGCGTGATCTGCAGGACCTCACCCGCGGCGCGCCGGTGGTGCACGAGGAATACGGCGTCGGCCGCTATGTCGAACTGCAGACCATGCAGGTGGCCGGGCAGGAAGGTGAATTCCTCGTCATCGAATACGCCGGCGGCGATCGCATCTATGTTCCGGTGGCGGCGCTGCACCAGGTCAACCGCTACACCGGCGCGGCCGCGGAAACCGCGCCGCTGCACAAGCTCGGCACCGACCAGTGGGCGCGCGCGCGCCGCGCGGCCGCCGAGAAGGTACGCGATGTCGCGGCCGATCTGCTCGATCTCTATGCGCGGCGCCAGGCCCAGCAGGGCACGCCGCTGCGTCTCGACGAGAAGGACTACCGCAGCTTTGCCGCGGCCTTTCCCTTCGAGGAGACAGCCGATCAGGGCGACGCCATCCGCGCCGTCATCGCCGACCTCGGCGGCGAGCGGCCCATGGACCGCGTGGTGTGCGGCGACGTAGGTTTCGGCAAGACCGAGGTGGCGATGCGCGCCGCTTTCGTGGCGGTGCAGGCGGGCCGGCAGGTGGCGATGCTGGCGCCCACCACGCTGCTTGCCGAACAGCATCTGGCCAACTTCCGCGACCGCTTCGCCGACCTGCCGGTGCGCATCGAATGCCTGTCGCGCTTCCGCTCCGGCAAGGCATCGAACGACATCCTCGAAGGGCTGAGCTCCGGCCGCATCGACATCCTCATCGCCACCCACCGCCTGCTGCACGCGGATGCGAAGTTCAAGGACCTGGGGCTGCTGATCATCGACGAAGAGCACCGCTTCGGCGTGCGCGACAAGGAGCGCATCAAGACATTGCGTGCCGAGGTGCATGCGCTGACGCTCACCGCGACGCCCATCCCGCGCACGCTGAACATGGCCCTCGGCGGACTGCGCGATCTTTCGCTGATCACCACGCCGCCCGCCGGACGCGTGGCGATCAAGACCTTCGTTTCGGAATGGGACAGCGCGCTGATCCGCGAGGCGGCTTCGCGCGAGCTGCGCCGCGGCGGCCAGGTGTATTTCGTGCACAACGAGATACAGACCATCGAAAAGGTCGCCGAGGATCTGCAGAAGCTGCTGCCCGACGCGCGCATTCGCATCGGGCACGGACAGATGCGCGAGCGCGAGCTGGAACAGCTGATGGTGGATTTCTATCACCGACGCTTCGATGTGCTGCTGTGCACGACCATCATCGAAAGCGGCATCGACGTGCCCACCGCCAACACCATCATGATCAACCTGGCCGATCGCCTGGGGCTTGCGCAGCTGCATCAGCTGCGCGGCCGTGTCGGACGCTCGCATCACCGCGCCTATGCCTACCTGTTCATCAAATCGCGGCGCACCCTCACCGCGGACGCCGAGCGGCGCCTCACCGCCATCGAGTCGCTGGAGGAACTGGGCGCGGGCTTTGCGCTCGCGACACAGGATCTGGAGATCCGCGGCGCCGGTGAATTCCTCGGCGACGCGCAAAGCGGCGACGGGCATGAAGTGGGCCTTTCGATGTACCTGGACATGCTGCAGACCGCGGTGCAGGCGCTGAAGGATGGCCGCGAACCGGAGCTGGATCGGCCGCTGGCCGCCGCCACGGAGGTGAACCTGCACCTGCCCTGCCTGCTGCCCGACACCTACATCGGCGATGTGCAGACGCGCCTCACGCTCTACAAGCGCATCGCGGCCGCGCCCGATTCCCAGGCGCTCGACGAACTGCAGACCGAGATCGGCGACCGCTTCGGCGAGCTGCCGCCCGCAGCGCACAATCTGCTGCAGTCGGCGCGCCTCACCCAGCGCTGCCGCGCCCTGGGGCTGCGCCGCCTGGATGTCTCGGGGCAGACCGCGCACGTGACCTTCGCGGAGCAGAACCAGGTGGACCCGGGCGTGGTGATCCGCCTGATACAGCAGGAACCGCGCACCTTCCGCCTGGAGGGCTCGCTGAAGCTGCGCGTCGCCGGCGGCGCGCCCGAGGCCGAGCGCGTGGCCTTCGCCATGCGCCTGCTGGAGCGGCTCGCCGGCACGCGTGGCGGAGCACGCCCGAGGCAGTAGAATGGGCGCCATGCCGAATCGTCAGCCGTCCTTTCCTCTGCGCCGCGCCACCGGGTTGCTGCTGGCTCTGCTGGCCTGGCCCGCGCTCACGCAGCAGTCGCAACCCGCACGCTACAACGTGGAAATCGTCGTGTTCCGCGCCGTGGGCGAATCACCCGCCAGCGACAGCACACAGGCGACCGGCGCGGGCGCGGATATCGCCGCTACCTCCATCAGCGCGGGAAAACTCACCGATGCGGCCAGCCGGCTGCGCTCCTCGGGAACCTATCGCGTGCTGGGGCACGCCGCCTGGACGCAGGTGCCGGCGCCGTGGAACTCGCGTCGCGGCGTCTCCCTGGAGCAGGTCGGCCTTGGCAATGGCATCAGCGGCAATGTCATCCTGGAGCGCGGCCAGTATCTGCATCTGGGCTTCGACCTGCAGTACGCCGAGGATGGGCGCCGCTGGGTGATCAACGAGGTGCGTCGCGTGAAGGTCAACGAGCGCCAGTACTACGACCATCCGGCGCTGGGCGTCATCGCCATCATCACGCCGGCCGGCAACGGCTGAAATTCCTTGCACAACACAACCAGCAAACAGGGGGCATCCGTGCGCAAATCAACCCAGATGACGATAGTGGCAGGTGTTTTCCTGACGGCCGGCATCCTCGCGGGATGCGGACGGCAGGACGCAACTGAATCCGTGGCCACGCCACCCGTGGTTCAGCAGGACATCTCCGCCTCGATTTCCCAGGCCATCGCCAGCGATCAGCGGCCAGCCGGTGACGCGGATGAAGATGCGCGGCGACATCCGCAGGAGGTGCTGGAGTTCCTCGGCGCGGCGCCCGGGATGAAGGTGCTCGATTTCCTCGGCGGCGGCGGCTACTACACCGAGCTGCTGTCGCATGCCGTCGGTCCCGCCGGGGCCGTGGTGGTCTACAACAACGCGCTGTACACCAAGTTCTACGGGCAGAAACTCAATGACCGCCTGAATGGCGGCCGGCTGGCCAATGTGCAGCCGGTGCTCGCGGAAGCCAACGACCTCATGCTCGAACCCGGCGACCTCGATGCGGCGCTGCTGGTGATGTCCTATCACGACCTCTACCACAGCCCGGCGGAAAATGAGGCCGCCACGGACGTCGCGCAGCTGGTGGCGCGCCTGTTCACCGCCGTGAAGGAAGGCGGCACGGTGGTCGTGCAGGATCATGTCGCGGCGGCAGGTTCTGATCTGGTGCCAACCGCGGACAAGCTGCACCGCATAGATCCCGAGGTGGTCAAGCGCGACTTCACCGCGGCAGGATTCGAATTCGATGGCGACAGCGCGCTGCTCGCCAACCCCGAGGATGACCATACCAAGGGCGTCTTCGACGAATCCATCCGCGGCAAGACAGACCGCTTCATGCTGCGCTTCCGCAAGCCCGCGACCAGCGGCTGACGCCACGCCGGAACGCCACAACCGCAGGGCCCGATGTACGGGCCCTGCCCGATCCCGATGAGTCGCGAGTCTGATCCCGCCATCCAGGCGTCCCTTCCGGTGGCGAACATCGCGGCCTACCGGTTCGCGCCGCTGGAAGGGCTCCCGTCCCTGCGTACCGACCTGCTGGCCTTCTGCCGCGCTCATCAGTTGCGCGGAACGATTCTTCTGAGCACAGAAGGCATCAACCTGTTCGTGGCCGGCGACCGGCAGGCGGTTGATGCATTGCTGGCGCGGCTGCGATCGATCCCCGGGCTTGCCCCGCTCGAAGCCAAGTACAGCCACACGGTCCACCAGCCTTTCCGGCGGATGCTGGTGCGCATCAAGAAGGAGATCATCGCCTTCGGCGTGCCAGGCATCGATCCCGCGAGGCGCACATCACCGAAGCTGGCGCCACAGCAGCTGAAAGCCTGGCTGGACGAAGGGCGGCCGCTGACGTTGCTGGATACGCGCAATGACTACGAGGTGAAGCTGGGCACGTTCGAGAACGCGCTGGCCGCCGGTGTCGATCATTTCCGCGACTTCCCCGCCGCGGTGGCCAGGCTGCCGGCCGAGCTCAAGGACCAGACCATCGTGATGTTCTGCACCGGCGGCATCCGGTGCGAAAAGGCCGGCCCCTACATGGAGTCGCAGGGCTTTCGCAATGTGCTGCAGCTGGACGGCGGCATTCTGAAATATTTCGAGCACTGCGGCGGCGCGCACTACCGCGGCGAGTGTTTCGTCTTCGACCAGCGCGTCGGCGTCGATCCGGCGCTGCAGGAAACGGACGCGGCGCAGTGTTTCAACTGTCTGTCTCCGCTGACCGCCGCCGAGCAGCAGGACAAGCGCTATGTTCCGGGGCGCTCCTGCCCCTGGTGCCATCGCAGCGACGCAGAGCGTGCGACACAGGCCCTGCAGCGGCGCCACAGGGCCATCCGCGAGGCAACCGATCCTTTGCCCGGCAGCGTGCCGGCGCCGATGTTCCGGCCGCTGCGCGTGCCGCAGGAGTGTGACGGCCTGTCGGTGCTGGAGACTTTCTGCCGGCTGGTGAGCCACCTCCCCGCGAGCTATTGGGAGGAGGAATGCCACGCCGGAAACCTGCTCGACTCCCGCCACCAGGTGCTGGCGGCGACGCAGATCGTGCGCGCCGGAGAACGCCTATTGCACCGGCTGCCATACACGACGGAGCCGGCGGTCAATGGGGATGTCACCGTGCTGCACGAGGACGAAGCGCTGATCGTGCTGAACAAGCCCGCGCCGCTGCCCATGCATGCCGGGGGTCGTTACACGCGCAATACACTGCAGCACATCCTGAACAGCGTCTACCGGCCGCAGAAGCCCAAACCGGCGCACCGGCTGGACGCCAACACCACAGGGCTGGTCGTGGTGGCGCGCAGCCGGCACTTCGCCGGGCGGCTGCAGAGCCAGTTCGCGCAGGGGCGCGTGGGGAAGACCTACCTGGTGCGCGTACAGGGGCATCCAGTGGTGGATCAATTCGAATGTGACGCGCCCATCGGCAAGGAGGCGCGTGCCTCCGGAACGCGCGAGGTCGATGCCGTCAGCGGCGCCGCGGCGATCACGCGGTTCGTGGTGCGGCATCGTTCACCGGATGGCACCAGCCTGCTCGAGGCGCGGCCACTGACCGGCCGCACCAACCAGATCCGCATTCACTGCGCGTTCCTGGGTTTTCCTGTTGTGGGCGATGCGGCTTATCGCAGCCAGAGCGACCCGCCCCGGCAGACGCTGGATGTGGGCGAACCGCCGCTATGTCTGCATGCCTGGAAGATCGAGCTGTCTCATCCGGTAAGCGGTGAGGCAATGAGCTTCACTGCCGCGCCACCGAATTGGGCCACCTAGCGGCGCACCCGACGATTGATGTCGAGGAATCAGCTGGCCTATTGTTCTTGAGCCGCATCACTCAGAGAGTGCAGCAGTTCTTGAGACCCGGCTTCCAGCTCTCTCCATTCAGGCAATGCATCAATGTCGTAGCGCAGTGTCGCCACGATAGATCGGCCATCCGTAATCTGTTGCGCAACAAGAAACCGGTGCTGACAGGGCCTTGAGGTGAGCCCCTTCTCTTCTGGAAGAACCCCGTGGAAAGAAAACCATCTGAAAACCCTCTGATTCAGCGGCCCTGACACGGGCTGCGCCGGCTCCTCCGCCTTGCAGGCGGAGATGCTCGCCTACTTCTCTGCCTTCCCTTCAGACTCAGGCAGCAACCGTCAGCTGGTTGCGACCCTGCAGCTTGCCGTCGCGCAGCGCCTGCTCGGCCCGCGCGATCAGCTGCGCCGGCCCCTCCTGCTCCCGATCCGGCACGCAGGTTGCCGCCCCAGCGGTCACGGTGAGGTACTTCAGCAGCGGCGAGCGCGGGTGATGCACATGCAGTGCGGCGATGCGCTCGACCGTGGCGCGCGCATGCCTGATCGCCGGCTCCACATCATCACTCTTGCGATGAGCGGCAAGCACCGCGATGCAACCGGCATCCCAGCGGCCGATCACATCGGTGCCGCGGCGGAACACGCCGCCGATGGTGCGTGCCACGCGGCGAATGGCGGCGTCGCCGCCAGCGCGACCGAAGGTATCGTTGTAGACGCCGAGCGCGTCGATGTCGAACAGCAGCAGCGTCAGGGGGCGTGATTCGCGGCGCGCCAATTGCCATTCGCGGCCCAGCAATTCCTCGAACCAGGGGCGCGACGAGACGCCACTTACGCGATCCTCGCGCAGCCAGCTCGGCAGCCCAGCGGGCCCGCGCTCGGTGGAGCGCAGCAGGCTGCCGGCGTCGCGATGGAAAGCCACATAGTGCGTCACGGTGCCTGAGTCATCGCGCAGCGGTTGCACGAAGATCTCGTTCCACAGCAGCTCGCCGCTCTTGCGGTAATTGCGCAGCAGCACACGGCACTCCTCGCCGCGCTCCAGCGTCTCGCGCAGTCGCCGGAGGCCTTCCTGATCACGATCCGCGCCTTGCAGCATCCTCAGGTTGCTGCCGATCAGTTCGGCTGCCGTGTAGCCGGTCATCAGCTCGAAAGCGGCATTCACATACACCACAGGCCAGTCGCTGGCGCGGGCATCGCAGAGCACGATGCCCTCCGGTGCGGCCGCGACGATGCGGCGCAGAAAATTGGCGTCGAGGCTTTCCATGGTCAGCCCTGCAATTTCAGCTCCGGCACGCCGCTGCAGCGCGCGAGCCACTGCTGGCTGTCGCGGTATTCATCCGTGCACACCAGCGCCGCGCGGCCGGGCATCTCCTTGCCACGCATGCGCACCAGCCGCATCTGGCCGGCAGGGCCGGGCTTGTGCCTGAGGCCATCCAGCAGCTGCACCACGCTCTCGCGCCGGTTGCACACCGGCAGCACATCGCAGCCGGCGGCCAAGGCCGCTTCGGCGCGCGCAACGATATCGCCGATCACGCTGGCGCCTTCCATGGTCAGATCGTCGGCGAACACCACACCGCGGAAATCCAGCTCCCCGCGCAGCACCTCGGTCACCCAGCGGCGCGAGAAACTCGCCGGCACCGAGTCGACCAGTGGGTACAGCACATGGGCCATCATCACGCCGGCGATGTCATTGGCGATGAGCCTGCGGTAAGGCGCGATGTCTGCCTCCAGATCGGGCAGATCGCGGCGGTCCACGGGCAACGCCAGGTGCGAATCGGCCACCACGGCGCCGTGACCGGGGAAATGCTTGGCGGTTGCCGCCATGCCGGCGCGACGCATGCCCTGCATGGTGGCCAGCGCCAGTTCCGCGACGATGGCCGCGCGCGAATGGAAGGCCCGGTCACCGATGATCTCGGAGACGCCGTAGTCCAGATCCACGCAGGGAGCGAAGGAGAAGTCCACGCCCACGGCGCGCAGTTCCGCCGCCAGCAGCCAGCCCAGCTGCTGCGCCGCCAGCACACCCTGCCGGGGATCCGTGTCGTATTCCTGGCCGATGCGCCGCGCGGCGGGCAGCACCGAGAAGCCGCTGCGGAAACGCTGCACGCGTCCGCCTTCGTGATCCACCGATACCAGCAGCGGCGGCGAGCGCAGCGACTTGATGTCGGCCACCAGCGCTTCGAGTTGCTCGGGGTCGCGGTAGTTGCGTGTGAACAGGATGACGCTGCCCACCAGCGGGTGACGCAGCACCTCGCGGTCTTCCGCGGTGAGCTCCGTGCCCGCCACGTCCACCATCAATGGTCCAAGCGTCATGCGCCATACCCCGGGCCGTCGAGGACGGCCACTGATTCCACGTGACTCGTGTGAGGAAACATGTCGACGATACCCGCTGAGCGCAGCCGGAAACCGTGCGCCGTTACCAGGATTGCCAGATCCCGGGCCAGGCTCCCCGGGTGGCAGGAAACATACACCAGGCGCCGGGGCGCCAGGCGGGCCACCGTCGGCAGCACCTCGGCGGCGCCGGTGCGCGGAGGGTCCAGCAGCACATGGCTGTAGGGACCGCCGAGCCGCTGCGCCAGCAGCAGGCACCGCTCCGCGGCCTCCTCTCCGGCGAGGTTCGCGGCCGCAAAGCTGGCATTGGCAAGACCATTGCGGGCGGCGTTGTCACGGGCGCGCTGCACCAGCCCCTCCTCGCCTTCGATGCCCACCACCTGCGCGCTGCGACGCGCCATGGGCAGGGTGAAGTTGCCCAGCCCGCAGAACAGGTCAAGCACCCGCGCCTCGGGGGTGAGTTCGAGCAGTTCCACCACCCGCCCCACCAGGCGGCGATTCATGTCGCCGTTGACCTGGATGAAGTCGGCGGGCTGGAAGTGCAGGCGCACGTCGAAATCCGGCATCTCGTACCACAGATCGGGAGCGCCATTGGATACCGGCTCCAGCTGCTGCGGCGAACCGGCCTGCAGCAACCACTTCACGCCATGCTGCGTCTCGAAGGCCGCAAGCTTCGCGCGGTCTTCCGCCGACAGCGGCGACAGCGTGCGCAGCACCAGCACCGTGGTGTTGTCGCCCACCGCCACTTCGATCTGCGGGATGCGTGTGGGAATGGAGAGCGAGGTCACCAGCGCCGACAGCTCGCCGATCAGCTCACCCACCTCGGCGCGCAGCACATGGCAGCGGTCGATGGCCGCCACATAGCTGGACAGACGCTCGCGGAAACCCACCAGCGAACGCTGCTTCGCATGCACGTAGCGTGCGCCGAGCCGGGCGCGGCGACGATAACCCGCGGGCTCGCCGGAAAGCGGTTCGAGCCACTGCTCCGGCTCCACCTTGCCGATGCGTCGCAGCGTCTCGCGCAGCATCTGGTCCTTGATGCCGCGCTGCGCATCCGGCGACAGATGCTGAAGCGCGCAACCGCCGCATTTGCCGAAGTGCGCGCAGGGTGGCTCCACCCGGTCGGCAGAGGGTTCGATGACGCGCAGCAGCTCGGCCTCGTCATGGCTGCGCTGGCGGCGCCGGATACGGTATTCGATCAGCTCGCCCGGCAGCGCACCGGCGACGAACACGGCCTTGCCGGCGCGCACTACACCCCAGCCATCGTGATTGAGCGCTTCGACACGGCCCTGCGTGTCAGCGCTGCTCAGCTGTGCGGTGCTTGCGGCCATTGCGCCAGGAACTCCACATGATGAGGATCGGAAGAAGCGCGCAGCAGCTCCCGCACGCGCTCGCATTCGCTGCGCCACTGCGCATCGTCCAGCACGCCGCGCATGCGCTGGAAGGAAAGGTAGATCAGCCAGGTGTTGAGCACATCGGTCTCGCAGTAACGGCGCACGGCCAGGTATTCGCCGCGACGCCAGGCGTCCCACACCTGGTCACCGGAGAACCCCAGCTTGCCGGGCAGCCCGAGCAGCGCCGCGATGTTCGAGAGCGAGGCACGGCCGCGCGCCTGGTAGCCGGCGAGCACATCCATCACATCGACATGGCGCCAGTGATAGCGGCCCAGGTAGTTGTTGTAGCGGAAAGCGGTGTCGGAATCCCCGTGTTCCCAGTAGCGCGGCGCGGCGACGCCATGCCGCAGGCAGCGATAATGCAGCACCGGCAGATCGAAACCGCTGCCATTCCACGACACCAGTTCGGGCGTGAAACGCTCGATGCCATCGAAGAAACGCACCAGCAGTTCGCGCTCGGAGCTTTCCGGATCACCCAGACTCCACACCTTCATCGAATCTCCGCGGCGCAACGCGCAGGCGATCGCCACCACGCGCTGCTGCTCCAGCGGCAGGAACTCGCTGCCCGTACGCTGGCGCCGCAACGCGAACATGGCGCGAGCCACGTCGGCGTCACTGAGCGTATCGGGCAGGTCGAGCAGACGCCGTCCGAACTCCACATCCGGCACCGTCTCGATGTCGAAGACGAGCGTGTTCATCGCTGTCAGCGGGCCGCGCGCATCAGCGCCTTCATCTCCGCCACCGCCGTGGATATGCCACAGAACAGCGCCCGGCCCACGATGGCATAGCCGATGTTGAGCTCCACGATCTGCGGGATGGCCGCCACGGGCTGCACGTTGTGGTAGTCGAGACCGTGGCCGGCGTGCACCGTGATTCCCAGCGCCTCGCCGTGCCGCGCAGCGCGGCGCAGCCGGTCCAGCTCGCGCGCGCGCGCGCCGCCGGAGCTTTCGGCATAGGCCCCGGTGTGGAACTCGACCACCGGCGCTCCCACCTCGCGGGCCGCATCGAGCTGCCGCTCTTCCGGATCGATGAACAGGCTCACGCGCATGCCCGCCGCGGCAAGCCGCGCCACCGCGTCGCGCAGCCGCGGGATGCTTCCCGCCGCATCCAGCCCGCCTTCGGTGGTCACTTCGAGGCGGTTCTCCGGCACCAGGCAACAGTCCGTGGGACGCAAGCGGCAGGCGATGTCGATCATCTCGTCGGTGACCGCCATCTCCATGTTCAGGTGCGTGAGCATGCGCGCCTGCAGGTCGAACAGGTCCGCGTCCTGGATGTGGCGACGGTCTTCGCGCAGATGCATGGTGATGCTGTCCGCGCCATATTGCTCGGCCAGCAGCGCCACATGCACCGGGTCCGGATGGCGGGCGCGCCGCGCCTGCCGCACCGTGGCGATATGGTCCACATTGACGCCCAGCGCGATCGGCCGCGCCGCCGCTGCATCGCTCATGTTCGTGATCTCTCCATGTCCATCATCGCGCGCGCCACCGAGCGGGTGCGCAGGTTGTTTCCGTCGAGGCACATGTCCAGCGCGCGGCGCAGCACCGGCCGCACCAGTTCCAGATCGAGCTCCTCATCGAGCTCCCCGTCGGCCAGACGCCGCAGGCAGTCCACGGGCAGCTGCGAAAGACCCAGTGTATCGATGGACTGTGCCGGCGCTTCGCGCGGGATGCCATAGCCCAGTTCATCCAGCAGCCGCTTCTCGAACAGCCGCAGGGTCGACTCCACGCGCGCCCCGGCCCGCAGGGACTCCAGCGCTGCGGCATAGTGATCGAAGATCCCCGACTGCGGGTCGTGCCGCAGCGTGAGACGCAGCACCAGTTCGGAGAGATACCAGGCCGACATCAGCCTCGACGGCGCCAGCGGCGGCAGCTCGCGGCTGCCAGGTCCGGGCTCGGCGCCCGTCAGGCGCGGTGCGTCGCCGCGCCCCGCCCAGGTCACGGCCAGCGGTACGAAGGGCTGCAACACCGACGCCAGGCGCGACTTCGGCCCGCGCACACCCTGGGCGAAGACACTGATCCGGCCCTGCTCACGGGTCAGCAATTCGAATATGCGGCCCGAGTCGCGCCATTCGCGCTGGTGAAGCACATAGGCCCCGACCGGGTCCATATCGCGCAGCATGCTGCCTTACTCCATCCCCAGCTGGCGCAGCGCCTCGGCATTGTCGGCCCAGTCCTCGCGCACCTTCACCCACAACTGCAGATGGAGGCGGCGGCCCAGCAGCTCGTTGAGCTCCCGCCGCGCCTGCGTCCCGATGCGCTTGAGGCGCTCGCCGCGGGCGCCGATCACGATGGGTTTCTGCCCGGAACGATCCACCCAGATGACGGCCGCAACCACCAGCTGCCCTTCGTCCTCGCCCATGGATTCAATTTCCACGGCGATGCCGTAGGGCACCTCCTCATTCAGCTCCAGCGTGAGCTTCTCGCGGATGACCTCGGTGATGCGGAAGGCCTCGCTGCGATCCGTGACCATCTCCGGCGGGAACAGCGGCGGCGACAGCGGCAGATGCTGGGCGATCAGCTCACGCAACCGCGCCACATCCTTCGGATCCTGGGCGGACACGGGCATGATTGCCGCGAAGTCGTGGCGCTGCGCCAGCGCCGCGAGATAGGGCAGCAACTGCTCGCGCTGCGGCACGCGATCGATCTTGTTCACCACTGCGATGATGGGCCGGTTGGCCTCGGCCGCGCGCTGCAACGCGATGCGATCCTCCTCGCCGAAACGCAGCGCTTCCACCACGTAAACGATGAGGTCGGCATCCAGCGCCGCCGCCGCCGCGGTGCGGTTCATCGACCGGTTCAGGGCGCGCCCACCCTCGCGGTGCAGGCCCGGTGTATCGACGAAGGCGATCTGCGCGGCAGGCAGATTGACCAGCCCCAGCACTCGATGCCGCGTGGTCTGCGGACGCGGGGTGACGATGGAAAGCCTGGCGCCCGTGAGCGCATTGAGCAGCGTGGACTTGCCGACGTTCGGGCGCCCGATCAGCGCGGCGAAGCCGCAGCGGTGGGTGGGTGATGAGTTGGAGGGTTCCATGATGTTCACGAGACGGTGCGCGCGGAGAGCTGGCGCAGCGCAGCTTCGGCCGCCTGCTGTTCGGCGCCGCGACGGCTGCTGCCCTCGCCCTCCGACACTACACTACCGCCACGCGTGGCAAAGCGCACTTCGCAGCGCACGCGAAAGGTCTGTTCATGCGGTTCTCCCTCGGTGGATTCGAGCACGTACACCGGCAATTCTTCACCGCGCCCCTGGAGCAGCTCCTGCAGCCGGGTCTTGGCGTCCTTCAGCTCCACATGCGGCTGCAATGCGGCAATGCGCGACTGGAACAAACGCAGGATCAGCTCCCGCGCGGCATCCACACCCGCGTCCAGATACCAGGCGCCGATCAATGCCTCGGTGGCGTCGGCGAGGATGGATTCGCGCCGGAAACCGCCGGTCTTGAGCTCCCCGCTGCCCAGCCGGAGCATGCCGCCGATGCCGATCTCGGCACCGATCTGCGCCAGCGGCGGACCACTGACCAGGCGTGAGCGCAGCCGGCTCAGGCTGCCTTCGGCGGCCTGCGGAAAACGCCGGTAGAGCTCTTCGGCAATGATGAGGTTCAGCACCGCGTCGCCCAGGAACTCGAGCCGCTCGTTGTGTCGCGAGTGCGCGCTGCGATGGGTGAGCGCCGTCTCGAACAGCTCCTGCTGCCGCGGCGCGGCGCCGAGCACTGACGCCAGCCATTGCTCAAGGCGATCACCCGCGGTCATGGCGCGTCATCGGGCCTTGCAACGCGGGCGCCGCATCAGGGAACGACCGCGCGCTTGTCGAATTTCACCACCAGCGATATGCCCGCGAACATGGGGATCATGTCCTCGTAGTCGGCAACCAGCACCCAGTTGACGCCTTCCTTGCGGACGGCGATGGCGCTGGTCGGCGGATAGTTGATGGCATCGATGTCGAACTGCCTGTCCAGCGCGTTGCGCACCGACCCCACGTTGAGCTGCTGCTCGCCGGCGTTCTCCTCGGCAATCCGGTCCAGTGCCTTCGCCACCTTCATGTAGTTGAGGTAGACCGGCGTCAGGCGGATGGCTGCATAGCCGACGATGGCCACTGGAATCAGCAGCACCAGCCAGCCGATGAACGTGATGCCCTTCTGCGTTCTTTTCATGCCAATGCTCTCCCTTACTGGATGCGCTTGCCGATCCGGCTCCACTCCGGGCCGGCGCTGCGCTGCAGGTCCCAGTTGAACCAGATGCGACGCGCGCTGCCGACCAGGTTGGCCTCCGGCACCAGCCCGAAGACCCGGCCGTCGGCGCTGTTGTCACGATTGTCGCCGATCATCAGATAGTGTCCCGCCGGGATCTGCATTTCCTTGAACTCGTCGTGGTCGCCGCTGTCCGCCAGGTTCCCGGGCAGCGTCGTCACCCGGGCGTCGTCGCAGACATAGCCCCGGTCCAGCCGGCGGTTGCAGCCCGGCAGCGCCGGCCCGACGATGCCAAAGGGTGTGCGACAGGACAGGACCTGGTGCACATGTTCGCCGAGCTTTTCCGCGGAGAGGACCATGTTCGAATAGCAGCCGTCGCTGTAGCGCCCCAGCACTTCGGTGGATACCGGCTCGCCATTGATGATGATACGGTCATCGCGGATCTCCACGCGGTCGCCCGGCAGCCCGACCAGGCGCTTGATGTAGTTCACCTGCGGGTCCGGCGGATAGCGGAACACCACCACATCGCCCCTTTGCGGCTCGCCCAGCGACAGGATCTTGGTATTGGTCACCGGCAGGCGCAGCCCATACGTGAACTTGTTCACAAGAATGAAATCGCCGTCCTGCAGCGTGGGCATCATCGAGTCCGACGGGATGCGGAATGGCTCGAACAGGAAGGAGCGCAGCACCAGCACGATCACCACCACCGGCACCATGCTGCGCGCATAGTCGACGATACCGGGCTCGGCGATCGCATCCGCGCCCTGGCCGCGCGCGACTGCGGCGCGCATGCGCCAAGGGCGCAACAGCCAGTGGTCGATGGCCCAGATCGCCCCGCCGATGAGGGATATCACCACCAGCACCAGGCTGAAGTCCATGCGCTCGGAGCGCAGCAGCTTGATCACACCTGCCACCGCCAGCACCGGCAGCACGGCATAGGCGACGCGCAGCGGCGCCGGGTCCGCCACTTCGCGAGGCAGTGCGGCGGCGCGGCGGCGCGGCCGCAGCAACATGTCGTCCACGAAGGTGATGATGCCCACCGGTACCAGAAGCCAGGCGAGTATTTCGATGATCTGGTTCAGCACGTGACTTCTCCGCCCCTCACTTGCGCCCGACCTTCAGCACCGCGAGGAAGGCCTCCTGCGGAATCTCCACTGAACCCACCTGCTTCATGCGTTTCTTGCCTTCCTTCTGCTTCTCCAGCAGCTTGCGCTTGCGCGAGATGTCGCCGCCATAGCACTTGGCCAGCACGTTCTTGCGCAGCGCCTTCACCGACGCGCGGGCGATGATGTGGGTTCCTATGGCTGCCTGCACGGCCACTTCGAACATCTGCCGCGGAATCAGTTCCTGCATCTTGTCCACCAGCTCGCGGCCGCGGCTGTAGGCGCTGTCGCGGTGGGAGATGATGGACAGCGCATCCACCTTGTCCCCGTTGATGAGGATGTCCAGCTTCACCAGCGGCGCGCTCTGGAAATGGCTGAATTCATAGTCGAAAGAGGCATAGCCGCGACTCACGCTCTTGAGGCGGTCGAAGAAATCGAGCACCACCTCGGCCAGCGGCAACTGGTATTGCAGCGACACCTGCGTGCCCAGGTACAGCATCTTCTTCTGCACGCCGCGCTTCTCGCTGCACAGTTGCAGCACCCCGCCCACATGCTCCGGCGGCACCAGGATGTTGGCCGTGATGACCGGCTCGCGCAGATCCTCGATGAGGTTCGCGGCCGGCAGTTTGGAGGGGTTATCCACGTAGAGCAGGCTGCCGTCGGTGCAGGCCACCTCGTACACCACAGTGGGCGCGCTGGTGATGAGCTCGAGATTGTATTCACGCTCCAGGCGCTCCTGCACCACGTCCATGTGCAGCAGGCCAAGGAAGCCTATGCGAAAGCCGAAGCCTAGCGCAGTGGACACCTCGGGTTCGTAATGAAGCGCCGAATCGTTGAGCTTGAGCTTGGCGAGCGCATCGCGGAAGGCTTCGTAGTCCTCGGTGTTCACCGGGAACACGCCGGCGAACACTCGCGGCTGCACCTTCTTGAAACCGGGCAGTGCCTCCGAAGCCTGGCGATTCTCCAGCGTGATGGTGTCACCCACCGGCGCGCCGTCGATCTCCTTGATGCCGGCGATCACGAACCCCACCTCGCCGGCAGCCAGCTGCGGCAGCATCACCGACTTGGGCGTGAAGCGCCCGATCTTGTCCACCACATGGCTGCGGCCGGTGGACATGACGCGGATCTTGTCGCCGGATTTCAGAGTGCCATTGACGACGCGCACCAGCGACACCACACCCACATAGTTGTCGAACCAGGAATCGACGATCAGCGCCTGCAGCGACGCACCCGGATCGCCCTTCGGCGGCGGAATGCGCTGCACGATGGCCTCGAGCAGATCCGGCACGTTCTCGCCCGTCTTGGCCGAAACGCGCACCGCGTCCGTGGCGTCGATGCCGATGATGTCGCCGATCTCCTTGATGACCCGGTCCGGGTCGGCCGAAGGCAGGTCGATCTTGTTGATGACCGGCAGCACCTCCAGCCCCTGCTCGAGGGCCGTGTAGCAGTTGGCCACGCTCTGGGCCTCGACGCCCTGGGCGGCGTCCACCACCAGCAGCGCGCCGTCGCAGGCCGCGAGGCTGCGCGACACCTCGTAGGAGAAGTCCACGTGGCCGGGAGTGTCGATGAGGTTCAGCTGGTAACGCTGGCCGTCCCGCGACGCATGGAACAGCGTGACGCTCTGGGCCTTGATGGTGATGCCGCGCTCGCGCTCCAGCGCCATGTTGTCCAGCACCTGGGACTGCATCTCGCGGTCGGCCAGCCCGCCGCAGAGCTGGATCAGGCGGTCGGCCAGCGTGGACTTGCCGTGATCAACATGGGCGATGATAGAAAAGTTACGTATGTATTTTGATTCTATTGGAATATTTCCGGCGCTCATGTGAATTAGTCAAGACTCTGGGCCATGCACAGGTTCATGTACATGGCCCCGAAAACCGCTCCTCAAGCCAGATATGGGCCGCGCGCCCGAAACTACCCCGCCCACCGGGTACGCCGCGACAAGATACTGATTTGCGGATGATACCCCAAGGAGGCGGGGGTCGCGCTTGCGACTGATAGCAATGACCCTCGCGGCAGCTGACTGCGGTCAGAGCATCAAGGCGTCGCGCCTCCAACCTTTGGCATTGGAATCACGAAACTAGGCGTGTATTGCCTGTGCTTGTCCGTGATCGCATCGGTAATTCCGAGGTCCAGGAACAGTAAGAGTGGCGCAGCCAGACGTGACCAAGCCAGCGACAGCAGCGATGTAGATGCCTTTCATACATGTCCTTAGCGTAGTTGTTTTATCAATGGCCATATGACCGCCTCCAGAGGCTAGCCGCCAAAGGCTTCATGCACGAGCGAGCTTCTGAAATAGACACAATGGTTGGGGAGTTCAAGGCAACCGCTAGCGCGGCCGCAGCAGGCGCAGCAATTCCTCGCGGTCGAGCCGGTGCTGGCACACTTTCACGCCATCCCAGAGCAGCACCGGGATATCGAGGCCATGGCGGCGCGCGAGCTCTGGATAGTCGTCCACGTCCACCACGCTGAGCGGCGGCAATGTGTGGCTCAGCGCCAGCCGCTGCAATTCCTGAAGGAACTCTTCGCACAGCCCGCACTCGGGCCGCGTGAGCAAGGTGAGCACCGACAACTCAGCGCCCGGGCTTGAGGGATTCTGCAATCGCCTTCACCGTCGCGGGAGGCACTTCACCGACCGCTGTCACGCGATATCCATCGACCAGGGAGGTGAACGCCGCCGAGGCGCCCATCTGGGCCGGCCCATCGGTGGGGCGCGGATCGCCGATCCGATTGCGCCGTGGCGGAACCGCACCCGGCTCGATGAACACCGACACCCACGCCAGCCCATCGGTGAAGACCATGCGCGAGTTGCCCATGCCGGCCGTCTCCGCGCGCTTGGCGTGCCAGCTGCTCACACGGAAGCCCGGCGGCAGCAGTTCTTCGCGGGGCGCGAACTGCACCGCAACGGCCCGCTCGGCCTCCGGCACATCGCGGCGCATCCAGCGGAACCCGGAGGCATCGACATCGGGCTTGAGCATCTCGTCGTCGATCTCGGGCGCCAGCGACAGGCTGACGAAAGAGATCTCCTCGATCACCTCGCCAGTGGCCGAAACCAGGCGCGTCTTGATCGGCATGGCCGTCTTGCGGTCGATCCAGAAGCGGTAGCCATAGCGGAAGGAATCCCGCGGCGTCACCGTGATCATCTGCACCGCGCGGCCCTGCACCCGGGCCTGCTCCATCGAACCGATGTCGTAGTGGCTCTCGGCTTCGGTCCCCAGGCCATGCAGGCCGGTGATGAAACCCGAACCGGTGCGGCGCTCGACCACGACGATCTGCCGATCGGGGAAATACGCCACCCATTCGGAGCCCTTGCGCACGAACTCGCGCCCGGAACCATCGGTGCTGATCACGCGCTCGGTCATCTGCCCGTCGCGGACCCGATGGATGATGCGCAGGGTTTCACGCTTGCCGCCCAGCCGGTGCACGAACACACCGTCGTAGTTGCGACTGACCAGAGCCTCGTTCATGCGCGCCACCCAGGCGCGCGGACCGTCATCCGCGGCCTCCACCCGCACCGCCGCCAGAGGCAGCAGCAACAGGCAGGCGAGCCAACGCTGCACGGCAGCGGGCCGCCAGGCAAGCCTAACGATGAGCGCCAATCTCGGCCTCGCTCATATCCACCGCACCCTCGGCCGGGTCGTAGCTGGCGCTCACCACCGAGGACATCGGGCTGAAGCGCACCACCGAAGCCTGCACGTCGCTGTGGGCCACCACATAGTTGATCAGCTGGCCGGGCACGGAATTGTCCACTGGCGTCGTGTAACTGGGCGGCTCGCTGCGGGCCGCGAGCGCCTGGGCACCGGCAGGCTGGGCAGCGCGCGCCGCGGGCTGGGCAACAGGGGCCGCCGGGGCCGCGGCCGCCGGCTGGGCGCTGACGGCAGCATCCACCGCCGCAAGCTGCACGGCGTCCTGCGGACCAGGCGCCTGGGCGCGCAGCACCAGCAGCGACACCGCCGCCACACTGGCCGCAACGGCCATGCCCCAGGCTCCACGAGCCCAGGAACGGCCGGCGCCATCCTCGCCAGTAGCTGCCACATCGGGCTCCATGGCCGCAACGGCAGGCTCTCCAGCCAGCCGCGCGCTGACACACGCGGCGAGATCCTCGCCGGGCAGCCCCGCCAGTGGCTCACCGCGCATCGCGGCGCCGATGAGGGAATAGCGGCTCCAGGCATCGCGCAGATGCGGATCCTTCAGCGCCCGTCGCACCACCAGCTCGGCCTGTGGAGCCGGCAGCTCGTCGTCATAGAGCGCCGACAGCTGGCTGGCATGTTCCTGTTCGTTCATCCCATCTCCTCTGCGCGACCGAGGCCGCCTTCGAAAACTTCCGAAAGGCGGCGGTCAATGGCCTCGCGCGCGCGGAAAATGCGCGAGCGGACAGTACCCACCGGACAATCCATCGCCTGGGCGATTTCCTCGTAACTCAGACCTTCGAGCTCCCGCAGCACGATGGCCGTCCGAAGATCCTCGGGCAGCGCATCGATTGCGCTGTTGACCGTCACGCGGATCTCTTCGGTCAGCAGCAGCCGCTCCGGTGTCGCCGAATCTGCAAGACGACTCTGCAACATCTGCGACTCCTCCACCGCCTGCAGATCGAGGTCGAACTCGACCGGGCTGCGGTCCCGCGAAACGATGGCGTTCTTGGCGGTGTTGATCGCGATGCGATAGAGCCAGGTGTAGAAGGCACTGTCACCCCGGAACTGGGGCAGTGCCCGATACGCCTTGATGAACGCCTCTTGTGCCACGTCTTCCGCGTCCGCAGGGTCCCGCAAATAGCGCATCACCAGCTTCACGACCTTGTGCTGATACTTGCGCACCAGCAGGTCGAAGGCAGCCTTCTCACCCCGCTGGGCACGTTGCACCAGGCCCAGATCGCCGGCATCCGCGCTCATATGCAAACCAGAACTCCCGCTCAGCGGGAGCCCCGCATGCAAGCTGTATGGACCCTGAACACGCCGGAAAGTTCTCCCTTTTGCGGGCTTTGTGACGAAATTCCGTCATCGTGGAGCCCTATGGTAGCGCAGCTAATACAGGAAGTTACGGCCCGGACCCGCGCTACGTGACCTCGCCAGCCATCGCCTGAGGGCGGCCAGCTGTGCCGGAGCCAGATTCGCCGGCCCCAGCCACAGGTGATGACGCCGCCGTCCATGCAGCACCAGCAGCGCGCCGCGACCGATGAAGAGGCTCCCGGCGCCCAGCCGCACGCTCTCCTGCACACCCCCTGTGAAGCACAGCGCCAGCTGCCCCCGTCCATCCAGCCGCAGCGCAATGGGCCGTGCCGCCCCGTTTCCCGCGGTTTCAAGCCACAGCGCGGCACAGAGCGCACCGCCGATGGCGGCGCCAGCGGCGACCACCAGCAGCCTTCCCTGCCACAGCGCCAGCAACAGCAGCAACAACAGCGGAGCCAGCACGCAAGCGCACAGCACCGGCGAAAGGGGGTACGGCCGCAGCGGCAGCCGCAGTTCAGATTCCGGCACGCAGCCGTTCGACGAGGGATCGCAGGGCGGGTTCTTCCGGGACATCGCGGCCCAGCAGATAAGCCGCGATGAGCGGGTCCGGCAAGTCGAGAAAATGCTCGAAAGCCGCCTTTTCGTCCGCGGCGGCGGCCATCCAGTGCCGCTCAAGCCAGCCGGCCAGCAGCAGGTCCAGTTCCTTCATGCCCCGACGGCAGCGCCATGCCAGACGGCGCTGCTCGCGGGCCGCATCGTCGCTCAATGCTGCCTTTCGGCGATCATCCGCTTGATCGAAGCGATGGCGCGCGCGGGATTCAGGTCCTTCGGACAGGCCTCGGTGCAGTTCATGATCGTATGGCAGCGATACAGCTTGAAAGGATCCTCGAGCTCATCGAGCCTCTCTCCGGTGGCTTCGTCGCGGCTGTCAATGATCCAGCGATAAGCCGCCAGCAACGCCGCCGGACCCAGGTAGCGGTCCGAATTCCACCAGTAGCTCGGGCAGGAAGTGGAGCAGCAGGCACACAGGATGCAGGCCGAGGGACGGTCGATCTTCTCCTGGTCTTCCTTCGACTGCAGACGCTCGCGATCCGGCGGCGCCGGCGTGCGCGAAATGAGCCAGGGCTTCACGGCCGCATACTGGGCATAGAACTGCGTCAGGTCCGGGATCAGGTCCTTCACCACCGGCATGTGCGGCAGTGGATAGATCTTCACGTCGGCCTTGCCGATGTCCTCGCAGGCGCGCGTGCAGGCCAGCGTGTTGACGCCGTCGATATTCATGGCGCAACTGCCGCAGATTCCCTCGCGGCAGGAGCGGCGGAACGACAGCGTGGGATCGACCTCGTTCTTGATCTTGATCAGCGCATCCAGAACCATCGGACCGCAGGCGGCCATGTCGATGGTGTAGCTGTCGACCCGCGGGTTCTCGCCGCTGTCCGGATCGAAGCGGTAGATGCGGAAGGTGCGCGGCTTCTTCGCGCCCTCCGGCGCCGGGAACACGCGCCCCTGGCTGTTGATGCGGGATTCCTTCGGAAGCGTCAGCTCGACCATCGTTAGTACACTCTCGCTTTCGGTGCGACGGTTTCCACGTCGCTCGTCAGGGTGTTCAGGTGCACGGGCCGGTCGGAAAGGCGCGTTACGCCACTGCCCGGCGCCACCCAGCACAGCGTGTGCTTCATCCAGTTCACGTCATCGCGCTGCGGATAGTCCTCGCGGGCGTGGGCGCCGCGGCTTTCGAGGCGGTTCTCCGCCGACACGATGGTCGCGGTGGCCTGCAGCAGCAGGTTCTCCAGCTCCATCGTTTCGACCAGATCAGTATTCCAGATCAGGCTGCGGTCGCTCACGCGCACGTCGGCGAAGCTGGCAAAGGTCTTTGCCAGCGAGGCCACGCCAGCAGACAGCGACGAAGCGGTGCGGAACACGGCCGCATCGCGTTGCATGGTGCGCTGCATCTCCAGGCGGACCTGGGCCGTGGGACGCGAGCCATTGGCGTTGCGCAGCCGGTCCAGGCGCGCCACGGCTTCCTCGGTGGCATCGGCTCGCAGCGGCTTCTGGCGCGCGCCGGCCTTGACCTGCGTGGCGCAGTGGCGCGCCGCCTCGCGGCCGAAGACCACGAGGTCGAGCAGAGAATTCGAACCCAGGCGATTGGCGCCATGCAACGAGACGCAGGCCGCCTCGCCCACCGCCATCAGGCCAGGCACCACGGTGTCGGGGTTGCCGGCCGCGCCGTTGACCACTTCGCCATGGTAATTGCAGGGAATGCCGCCCATGTTGTAGTGCACCGTGGGCAGCACGGGAATCGGTTCGCGGTTCACGTCCACGCCGGAGAAGATGCGCGCTGTCTCGGCGATGCCGGGCAGACGCTCCTTGATCACATCCGGCCCCAGGTGTTCCAGGTGCAGGTGGATGTGATCACCGTGCTCGCCGACGCCGCGACCTTCGCGGATCTCCACCGTCATCGCGCGGCTCACCACGTCGCGCGAGGCCAGGTCCTTGGCGTTCGGCGCGTAGCGCTCCATGAAGCGCTCGCCGCGGGAATTGGTGACATAGCCACCCTCGCCGCGCGCGCCCTCGGTGATCAGGCAGCCCGAGCCGTAGATGCCGGTGGGATGGAACTGCACGAACTCCATGTCCTGCAGCGGCAGGCCGGCGCGCAGCACCATGCCGCCGCCGTCACCGGTGCAGGTGTGCGCGGAGGTGCAGGAGAACCACGCGCGGCCGTAGCCGCCGGTGGCGATCATCGTGGTCTGGCCGCGGAAGCGGTGCAGCGTGCCATCGGCCATGTTCAGCGCGAGCACTCCACGGCAGACACCGTCTTCCATGATGAGGTCGAGCGCGAAATACTCGATGAAGAACTCCGCCTCATGCTTGATCGATTGCTGGTAGAGCGTATGCAGCATGGCATGGCCGGTGCGGTCGGCCGCGGCGCAGGTGCGCTGCGCGACGCCCTTGCCGTAGTCGGTGGTCATGCCGCCGAAGGGCCGCTGATAGATCAGACCCTTGTCCGTGCGCGAGAACGGCACGCCGTAGTGCTCGAGCTCGATGACGGCGGCGGGCGCCTCCTTGCACATGAACTCGATGGCGTCCTGGTCGCCGAGCCAGTCCGACCCCTTCACGGTGTCGTACATGTGCCAGCGCCAGTCATCCGGACCCATGTTGGCCAGCGCGGCGCTGATACCGCCCTGCGCCGCCACCGTGTGGCTGCGGGTCGGGAACACCTTGGTCAGGCAGGCCGTGGAAAGGCCAGCCTCGGCCAGACCCAGCGTGGCGCGCAGGCCGGCGCCACCGGCGCCGACCACGATCACATCATAGGTGTGATCGATGAATGAATAAGCACTCAAGACTCTCTCCCCGCTCGTCGATTCAGCTCAGCCGGCACTGCCCAGCGTGATGCGCAGCACGGCAATGACACCTGCCACGGCCAGCACCACATGCGCGGCGCGGACCAGCAGCAACGCCGCCGTCTTCACTCCATCGTGATGCACGTAGTCCTCGATGACCACCTGCACGCCCAGCTGCGAATGCCAGCACAGGATGGGCACGACCAGGCACAGACCCACCGCCGTCCACGATCCACCGATCCAGCCACGCACACTGTCATAAGAGAAGTCGGGCAGCAGCAGCGCGCTGCCGATCAGCCACGGCAGCAGCACGATCAGCGCCAGCGCGGTGCCGCGCTGTACGCTCCAGTGATGCACGCCGCTGTGCGCCGAACCCTTGCCGAGCACGCGGCCCAGCGCCGAACCCAGTTGTGCGCTCATGAGCGGCCTCCGAAGAACACGAACCACAGCAGGGCGGTGCCGGCGACGGCCACAAAGGCCACCACCAGTTTCGCACTGCGACGCGCCTGCGGGCGCTCAAAGCCGATATCCGCGTCCCACAAGAGATGCCGGATGCCGTTGGCGAGATGGAACAGCAGCGCCAGCAACCACAGAGCCAGCAGCAGTTGCAGCTGCAGGCTGCCCTGCGCCCATTGCCGGAAGTGCTCGTAGCTTTCCGCGCCGCGTGAAGCCGCCACCAGCCAGGCGACCAGCAATATCAATCCGCAGGACAGCGCGAGACCCGTGATCCGGTGCAGGATCGACAGGCTCATCGTGTACATGAAACGGTATATGGACAGGTGGGGAGAAAGTGGCCTGCGCGTCATGGGCTTCGATCCGTGTCGTTATTCTAGAAATCGATGCAGCGGCCGCTCTTCTCCCAGTCGCCGTAGCGAGTGGGTTCGGGACCCGGCGGCCCGCCCAGTTCAGGGACGGGAGTCAGAGGAACTTGGGCCGGAGCCGGCGGCGCGGGGTCCGCGGCATCCGCAACCAGGGTGTCTGACGAAGACTGCATGAGCATGCATTCTGCCAGAATTTGCCGCGGACAGCGGTATCCGGATCGATTCTCATTTAGCCGCCCTGCCCCGCCAAACGGGGCAGGGCCGGCCTTCAACGCCGGTAGTGCAGCAGCACTTCCACACGCCGGTTGGGAATCAGGCATTCGCGCAGCGCCACCCGCGGCGACACATCCTCGCACTGCTGCACCTGCTCGGTATCGCCGCGGTAGGTGTAGCTGATCGCGCCGGCCTCAATCCCGCGCTCCACCAGCAGGTCGCGCACGGTGCGCGCGCGCTTTTCGGACAGGGCCTGGTTGTACTCGAAACCGCGGCCCTGCAGACGGTCCGCATGGCCTATCAGCGCGACGCTGGTAAGCGCCAGCCCTTCCTCGCGCAGACGCGCCATCTCGCGCTCCAGTGTCGCCAGCGTGTAGCGGCGGATGTCGGCGCGGCCGGTACGATCGAATTCGAACAGCACATTGGCCGTCAGCACCCCGGTGGCTGGCGGCGCTGCCGCCGTTGCCGGAGCGGCCGACGCCGCCAGCTCCGCGGCGGCGCACTGGCGCGCCATCGCCTCGGCATCGCCCACCAGCTCCTCGGCGATCTGGATATAGGGCTTGGAATGGCGCCACTGCTGCTGGTTGAACTCGTTGCCGGCATGCACCAGCTCGACTTCGCCGCAGGCCGCGGCCTGGGCCGCGCACGCGAACCCGGGCGCGCCGTGCAGCGCGCCGAACCTGCGCCACAGATCCTCGCGCAGCCTCGCGGCGCCATTGACCAGCGGCGTGTCCGTGGGCAGCGGCGAGGCGCCCTGCTCCATACCCACTATGAGCTTCTCCGACTCGGTCAGCGCGGCCTGCGGGAAGTCGCTGCGGTCATTGCGCGTGTATTCATGGAAGGACACATCGAGCCAGCACTGCGCCTTGGCGAGGTGGTAGTCGCGTATCGGCCGGCCCGCGTCGTTCAGCGCCTTGATGCGCCCCTGCACGGACTCGTAGCCCGCCAGATCCGCATGGATGGCTTCGTCGGTGATGCGCGCCGCCTGCGGCGCGAGCTGCACCTGCTGCGCGGCGGCCGGCATGGCCAGCACGGCGGCCAGGGATACGGGCAGCAAGGCTGCGCGGAGGATGGAATGACGGATGATGCTCATGGTTGCTTCCTTCAGCGCAGCGGCTCGCGGTAGCGAGGTTCGTCCCTGCGGAACAGATCTTCGTCGAACTTGAATCGCAGGCGCAGGAATACGCCGCGCTGCGTGTACTCGTAGCCGGTGAGATCGGCATCGCCGCGGAAGCCGGTGGCGTTGTAGCCCGCGGACAACCACAGGTTCTGCCGCAGCAGGCGGCCGATTTCCATGCCCAGCGCATACTGGTTCGCGCCGCGCTGCCCCATGAAACTCGAGGCCAGCACGCCCACGTCCCAGTTCTCGGTGAAGTCGTACACCACGCGCCCCGAGAGCAGCACGGCATGGAAGTCATCGCGCGCCCGGTCGCCGCCGACGTACATGAAGGTATCGCGCTGCCACTTGGCCGCGACGCGGCCGGTCAGCCACCAGGGCCGCGACGGATGCCAGTCGGCATGCGCCGAGACGATGTGGGCGCCGCTGCGCAGGTCCTGCCCGGTATCCACGCCGAAACCGGTGCCGTCGAGGCGACTCTCGTCACTCTCGAGCTTGTACTCGTAGCGGGCCAGCGCATTGACGCGGTTGGTGTCCGTGTCGCGGTAGGCCACGCCGAGCTGGAAGCGCTCCTGCAGCACATCGCCGCGCGCATCGTAGGCAGTGCGCAGCAGGTAGTTGCGCGCCAGCAGCGTCCAGTCACGGCTGAGCTTGCGCGCGGCCATGAACTGCACCAGCGTGGTGTTGTAGCCCTCGTCCACCGCCGTGGAGGCGACGTCGTCGGAGATGCGGTGCTCCACGCGCATCGCGCCGCGCCACAGTGGATTCACGCTGTAGTCCAGTGCGATGCCGGCGCCGGTGGAATCCCCCACCATGCCGGTGATCACATTGGTGTGTTCCAGCGAGGCATCCATGCGCAGACCCTCGCGGATGTCCCAGCGTGTGCGGATGCCGGAGGCGGCCTGCGTGTCGCGCCCGGCGATGGCATCACGCAGGCGGTATTCGGAGAACACCTGGGTATCGCGCAGGAAGCCCGCGTCCACACCCAGTGCCAACGTGTTGGCCTCGCGGCCATCGCCGGTCAACCCATAGGCGCCACTGAGGCCGGTCTGCTGTTCGTAGCGCCCGTACAGGCGGCTGCGCTCGCGCAGCTGGTAGTCGAGGCCGGCGGCCAGACGGCGACGATCCTCGCCATGAATGTCCTGCTCGATCTCGGCACCCAGCTGCAACCGCTCGGTGGCGCGCCAGCCCGCGCCAAGGCGCAGCATGTCCGCCGACAGCTCGGTGCCCACCGGCAGTGTGCTCGCCACATCGCCCATGCTGCCGTTCTGGATCACGGGCAGACCCGTCAAAGGATCCAGCGGCTGCTGGCCATAGCCCAGCAGGCCGCCGGCGGCGCCCGTGGCATAGCCACCTGACAGCCCGCCAATGTTGCCGTAGCCGTTATTCGAGTTCGCCCACGTGTAGTAGGCGCCCACGGTCTCGCGCACGGCACGGTAGCCCACGTCCAGCAACAGCCGGTCGGTGACTTTCACGCGTGTGCCAAGGCCGGCGGCATCACGCTCGCCACCGGAAGGATTGCGGTCCTCGCTGCGCAGCGCCTCGGCATACACATCCACGCGCTGTGTGAGGCGGTAGTTCGTAGCCAGGCTGTATTCGCCGCGGCCGCCATACAGCGGTGACGCCGGATTGTTGAACGCCGGATCGGACTGGCCGGCGAAGATCTTCACATCCAGCGCCTTGCCGGCATGCCCGAATTCGAGGCGCCAGGCATCGCCTTCGACCAGACCACTCAGCGACTGCAATGCCGGCGAGCCGTATTGGTTGATGCTGTTGGTATTGACCTCGCTGCGCGTGCGGCCCGCCTCGGCCACGAACCAGGTGTTCTCGCCGAAGCGGTAGCCCAGGTTGGCGCTCGCCATGTCGAAGGCGGCGAAGGGATTGCGGTCCTCCACATACGAGCCGCCGATTTCGGCACGCTCACCCAGACGCAGCTGCGCATCGGTGCCGGCCACCAGGAAACGTTCGGTGTCCTGATCCAGCTCGTAGGTGATGCGCAGCGACACCGGATTGAGCGAGTCGTCGAACGACGGCAGGAAACTCGCAAGCAGGATGCGTCCGGAGAACGGCTCGAAGCTGTAGTCCACCAGCCGGGCCAGCAGCCGCACCGAGATGATGCGCGAGGGCTGGTTGCGGTCGCGCACCACCACCTCTACGCGCTCGCTGCCCTCGAGCACGGCATTGTTGCGCAGGCCATAAGGTCCGCTGCCCGAGGCCGAGAGCTCCTCGACCACCTGGCGCAGCGAATCATGGATGGCGAATACATTGCCCTTGAGGCGCGAATTCTCCAGATGCCAGCCCAGGCCAGTGGCCGTGCGGTTGTAGGTGCCCAGCACGCGCTGCGGCGCCGGCGCCGCGGCATCCGCGCCGCTCACCGACGTCAGGCTGCTGCCGGTCTGGAAATCGCCGTACAGCAGATAGCTGCGGTTGCTGTCCACGCGCACGTACAGCCTTTCCGCCGAGCGCGCATCGAAACCGCGCAGCGAGGCATCGCCATACACCGGGTAATACTCATCGGGCTGGATATCGCGCAGCAACCGCGCGCGCACCTGCTTGTCTGAATCGTAGGCCGCCGTGAGCAGATACTCGCCCTTGATGGTGCCCTTGACGAAGAACGCGGTGCGCGCGGCGCCATTGGCCTTGCCACCATTGAACTGCCGCTCCCAGCGCCGGATGTCGCGCTCGAAGCCATCGCCGACGCTGTTGGTGCCGGTGATGAGGCCGGCGCCATGACGGCGGAAATTGATCACGCCCTCGATGA
>CAUJIK010000070.1 GCA_963205255.1 Pseudomonadota bacterium | reverse complement strand
TACGAGCGCCAGCGCCGGCTGCTGCCGGGCCGCGCCTGCGATGAATTCATCCGCGGCATGAACGATCTGCCCATCGGGCCCGAGCAGATCCCCGATTTCGCGCAACTCTCCGAAGCGCTGATGAAGCGCACCGGCTGGCAGGTCGTGGCCGTTCCGGGCCTCGTGCCCGACGAAGTGTTCTTCGAGCACCTCGCGAACCGCCGCTTCCCCGCCGGCCAGTTCATCCGCAAGGTCGAACAGCTGGACTATCTGCAGGAGCCGGATGTCTTCCACGATGTGTTCGGTCACGTCCCGATGCTGATGAATTCGGTGATGGCGCAGTTCATCCAGGCCTATGGCAAGGGCGGCCTGCGAGCGCAGGCGAAGGGTGTGCTGGAAAAACTGGCGCGCGTGTACTGGTACACGGTCGAATTCGGCCTCGTGCAGCAGCCCGAGGGCCTGCGCATCTACGGCGCGGGCATTGTCTCGTCGGCAACCGAAACTCTGTTCTCGCTCCAGGATGCCTCGCCCCATCGCCTGCGCTTCGACCTGGAGCGGGTGATGCGCACGCGCTATCGCATCGATGATTTCCAGGAGACCTACTTCGTGCTGCGGCGCCTGGACGAGCTGCTGGCGCTGGCGCGGATCGACTTCGACCCGTACTACGAGCGCGTCATCGCGGCAGACGATTGCTCACCCGGCGACATCCTGCCGGGCGATGAGGTGATTTCGCGCGGTACGGGGACTTACCACGCGCAAGCGCGCCAGCCGGCGGATTTCCCGGCCCCCTAGACCTCCTCTTCGGTCTCCGGCCCCAGCAGCTCCGCCACCGTATGCCCCGGTGTGCCCAGCAGCGGTATCCGCGCGGCGCGCGCCAGGTAGTCAATTTCTCCCGCCAGCGCCTCGCGCCACGGCCGCCCCTGCGGCTGATGCATGCCGCAGGGAACGAAAGCCGAATAACCCGGATACCGCTCCGTGCGGTAAGGATCTTCCTCCACCGTCATCGGCGGCGGCTCCGGATCATCTTCCTCGCCCTGCAACGGAAACATCCAGCACATCGCCGGCTTGAAGGTCCAGGGGTGCTGGCCGCGCGAACGCGCCAGCTTCTCCAGCTCGCAGAAACCTACCGCATCCGAGAATACGCAGCGCGTGCGCGTGAAATGCGCGGGGAAGTCAGGAGCGTGATATTCCTGCGGCCGAGTGGCCGTCTTGCGGCCCAGCATCTGCCCCTCCCACCAGCCATCGACGATGAACTCCCGCGGCAGATGCGCGGCGAGCCGCGGCACTCTGGCCACCAGCTCGCGCAGGAAAGGCTCTTCGCCCTGCATCAGGTAAACACCGTCGTAACAGCAGCGCCCCTCGCAGCGATGAATGTCGCAGCCGGCCAGGCGCGGCCCACCGCAGCCCTCGCCCTCACAGGCGCCGCTGGAGCCGCGCGCGCTCATCCCACCCGGTGCAGCACGCTGCTGTCGCCGTCCTCAACGGCATGGCGTCGCAGGCTGAACACCAGCTCGAAGCGCGCACCGCGCCCCGGCGCGGTATCGATCTTGAATTCACCGCCCACTTCGCTCACCCGGTCCGCGATGCTCCACAATCCGAATCCTCCCACGCGCTCGCCGAACAGATCCATCTGCCACTCGAAGCCGCGACCCGCATCCATCACCTCGATGATGACGCGCTCCTGATCGCCGCGCGCCGTCACGCGCGCGCTGGACACTCCCGCATGCTTGACCACATTGCGCAGCAGCTCGCGCACCAGCTTGAAGATCAGGATGCGCAGGTTCATGGGAATGGCTTCCTCGCGCACCCTGCAGTCCAGCTGCACCTTGAGCTTGTCGTGGGTGCGGAAATACACCGTCATCCACTGCAGCGCCGGGCCCAGCCCCAGCTCGTAGAGCCCGGGTGGCGAGAGGTCGGCGATCATGCTGCGCGTACGTTCCTGCACATGGCGCAGATTGGCGCGGGTCTCGTCGATGAGCACCTGCAATTCGGGCGAAGCCTGCCGACGCGCCACCTCCAGCGTCATCGCCATGCCCACCAGGGACTGGGCGATGCCGTCGTGCAGGTCCACCGCCGTGGCGCGCCGCGCGCGCTCCTCCGCCGTCATGATCTCCCGCGCATAGCTCTTCAGCCGGTCCTGCTCGCGCAGCAGCCGCGTGTTCAGGTCCACCATGTCCGTGATGTCGCGCGCCAGGCCCCAGATGCGCGTCAGGCGCTCCTGCTCGACCACACCGCAGAAATTGGTAATGAAATTGCGCGGCTTGCCGCCGGCGGGCTGGACCGAGAAACGCAAGCCATCGGGGCTGTAGCCGCCCCCGGCGCTTCCGATATGCTCCTCGAACGCTGCATTCCACGGCTGCTCGCTGCGCCACAGCTCGCTCTTGCCGCCCTCCGGCAACCCCGCCAGCTGCGCGAAATGCAGATTGCACTCCGCCATCCGCGCATGGCGGCGCAGCCATGCCCGCTGCTCCTCCGGCTCCAGCGTCAGAGGCATGGGTTCATCCAGCTCGACACGCCACACCGCCTCCGAGCTCATCTCGATCAGATGGCGATAGCGGGCTTCACTCTCGGAAACGCGCCCCAGCGCAACGCGCTGTTCCGCGACGAACATTGTCAGCAGGTAAGGCACCACCGCCAGCACGGCAAGGTACATCTGCAGATGCAGCAGGCGCAGGAAAGGGCCTTCGACATAGAGCGGCCAGCCACCGCGGATGGCGACCTCGGCGGCGACGAAGATGATCACCGTCACCACCAGCATCGACCAGCGCGGCGGCAGCCGGAATCCCACACCGACCAGCAGCGCCAGCAGGATGGCCGGCATCTGCAGCACGGAGGCGGCGACGCCCGAAACCACCCACAGCGTCGCCAGCAGCAACACCACCAGATAGACCGGGATCTCCCAGCTCTTGAACAGTTTACGCGGCGTGAACCAGGCGCGCGGGGGCAACGCCCAGCTGTAGACCAGCGGACCGACCGTCACCGCCCCCAGCCAGGCTCCGGCCCACCACAACTGCCACTGATATCCATAGCCCAGGAAATAACTGCTCGCGGCCGCATAGGCGCCGATCATCGCGCTGACCGAAGCGCTGAACGTGGCGGCGAGCAGGAACTGCAGCAGCTTCCCCACGCTCACACCCTCGTGGCGCGAATCCAGCGCGCGCATCAACAGGGCGCCGACGACGGCATTGACGGAGTTGGCCACGATGAACAGCAGGGCCCAGAGGGAAGGATCCGGGTCGCCCGTCGCCCAGGTCACCGCAAGCTCGATGACGAGCTGTATCCCCAGCAGCGCCGGCCACATCCGCCACGGCGCCAGCCACAGCACGGAGAACAACAGGCCCGCGGACGGCCACAGCACGGCGAGCTGCCGCGGAGTTTCCTTGAGCTCGTAACCCAGGCCGATCAACACCAGATACAGCAGCGCAAACAGCGCGAACACGGCGCGCTGGCTGCCCAGCTTCAGCGTCAGGGCTTCCCAGGCCCAATCCCTGGCTGAGGTATTTCCCTGGAGATCAGGCATCAACTTCATGGGGGGCCAAGACTAGCGCAAGTCACCGCCGATCAGACCCCCCTCATCACCAGATTCCATGGGCAGCGCCAGCCGACACCGTCGACGCCTCCCGCATATCCGGTCATGCTCGGTCGTGTGGAAGATCCATTCGCCAGGATATTGACGCTGCGCCCCATCGGCGTGATGCGCACCGCCTTCGCGACCCGCGTGGAAGCGCCCCGGCAGCCCGCGGCCTCTCCCGACACCGAGGGCGTCATCGAGCTTGCGCCCGGCCGCAACCTCGAACACGCCGCCGAGGACCTCGCCGGCTGGGAGCGCATCTGGGTGGTGTTCTGGTTCGACCGCAACAGCGGCTGGCGCCCCAAGGTGCTGCCGCCGCGCAGCACCACCGGCCGCAAGGGCGTGCTGGCCACCCGCTCGCCGCACCGCCCCAACCCCCTGGGCCTGTCGGTGCTGCGGCTCGTGCACGTCGAGGGACTGCGCCTGGGCGTGCGCGACGTGGACCTGCTCGACGGCACCCCCATCCTCGACATCAAGCCCTACGTGCCCTATTCCGACGCCTTCCCGGATTCAGGCAATGGCTGGCTCGACCCCGCCGCGCCCGATCCGCGCGCCGCCTGGGCGGTGGCGTTCTCCACGCTGGCCGAAGAGCAGCTGGCCTGGATCGCCGCGCACAGCCCGCTGCCGCTGCGCGAGCGCATCACGGCGACCCTGACGCTGGGCCCGCAGCCGCACCCCTACCGGCGCATCCGCCGCGGCCGTGATGGCGCGCTTTGTCTTGCCGTGAAGGACTGGCGAGTGGATTTCACCGTCGAGGATTCCCTCATCCTCGTGCAGAACATCCGCTCCGGATACAGCACCGCGCAACTGGCCAGGGAGCCTTCCTCGGCGCAGGACCCCATCGCGCTGCATCAGCTCTACAGCCGCCGCGAGGAATCAGGCGGTGCGCCCACGCCCAGCCTCGCGAGCTGAATGAGCCATATGCCCGCGATCCAGGGATAGAAGCAGTAGAACTGGAAGGCCCATGTGCCCACCTTGCCATACAGCAGCAGGAACGGCAGCAGCGGCAACACCAGCATCACCCAGGCGAACCATCGCGGCAGGCGCACGAAGATCAGCACATTGCAGGCCAGCGCCAGCAACAGCAGCACGCCGCTGACGATGCCGCTCAATGTGCCCCCCTTGAGGCTGCCCAGGCCGAAACTCAGAAGCATCGGCAGCGTCCATACCCCCATGCCCCGGATGCCGCTTCCCAGCCCCGAAGGCACCAGCAGCGACAGGAACCACAGCGCATAGCCACACATCAGGATCAGGGTGTGCCGCCCGAAGCGGAACCCAGCCAGACTTTGCATGGCGCGCATCAACCGATCCTCCATCGTACTTGCGATCGAAAAACATCACCCCATCGGGGGATATTCCTCGAACTTCGGGATCGATGGATCCATGTGATCCCACGGTGCCGCGCTGCGGGTGAAGATATCTCCCGCGGGCTTGTACAGACCCGGGTCATCCAGTGTCCCGGCGCGCACACCCTCCAGCCCCTGCATCGTCGTCGGCCGGCTCAGAAGCTGCGTGCCGCAGTTCGGGCAGAAGACCACGGCCGTCGCGCCACTCTCTCCCGCGCCAGCGAAAGTCCTGGTCTCTCCCTGAACCTCGATCGCTCCAGCAGTGAAGAACAGGGTCGCGGAGTAAGCGGCGCCCGTCATCCTCTGGCAGTGCCGGCAATGGCAATTTCCCTGAATGACAGGCGTGCCAGAGACCTTGTAGCTCACCGCGCCACAGCCGCACTTTCCGCTATATGTCATACAGACCCCCATTGAACCGACGGAAGATCATCTCACACACCGCCGTGCATCTTCCTGAGCTCTTCCAGCAGACTGAAAAGCTCCCCGGCGCTCCTGCCGCAGGTATCAGACAGCGCGGCATCCACTCCACTCAATGCCTGATTGGCGGTGCGCATTCGCGCTGGACAAAATGTCGTTCAGGATGGATATGCGGGCATCCCGTATCCGCATGCTCCTCGTGCCCAGCGCCCGATAGCGCGCATACCCCTGCGCCATGACATCCTTGAGTCGATCGTCATTCTTTCCGGCCACCACACCGGCGGGCGTAGCGGCTATGAATTCGGAGGCATACAATGCCGCAACCTCATCCAGATCCATATCGCCGCGCAGGCCTTGATTGAAGCAGCTCTCGTAGCGCTCAAAGAACTTCTTCACATCGGCTTGCATCAGCCACCACGAAGAACCGCCGCGAGCCCGCCAAGGAGCAGGACAAGAATCGGGATCATGGAAAGCGCGAAGCCCAGGCCACGGCTGGTGGGCGCGGAGACATAGCTGCGCCAGTAGATGAGCCGGCCGACCAGATACACGGCGCCGATACCCGCGACGTAGGGCTGCGGCCAGTATTTCGCCGCGACAAACAGCGCCGGCAGGAAGGCAACCATCAGCTCGAGCGTATTCATCTGCACACGGTAGGTGCGCTCGAACAATTCATTCCCTGACACGGCCGGGGCCTTGATGCCATAGAGGCCTCTCGCGCGACCCACGAGGATGCCGAAGAACACCAGCTGGGCGACGGCGAGCAGCGCAACCAGATCAACATAGCTCATGGATTTCCTTTCTTGAATGAGTGGTCAAGCGTCGTCGCGCTTCCGCCCTGTCGCATTCGATGCAATCTCGCTGTTTGCCGCGGCAAGAAGCTGCTGCCTCGTAATGCCCAGCCCTGCAAAGGCCCGACTTGCAGCAGAGTACTCTTCCTTCGCTACTGCGATCAGGATATCCGCGCCCAAGACAAAGAACGGTGCGTAAGGAAACCTGTGAACAATCGCACGACGCGCAAGATCATCGACGAGCGCGAAACTCATGGGACGCAGCTCAATGACCCGCTGGCATCGAGACACTTCCTCCATGAACTCCCGACCCAGGCCGGGACGCTGATCTTCATACCAACCAAAGGCCTGAAGGAGATCGGCCTCCGCCTTGGGACGAACAATCAGCCGCACTAGCGACTGCTCAGAATGCGCGCCTTAACTTCAGACCAAGGTGAACCCGCCTTTGGATCGCGCCGGTACGCTTCGAGTCGGCGGTCGAGCTCAGGCCGTTGGGCGTCGGTAAGCTCAACTCGGTCAGGCACTTGGGCAATGCTGTCCCATATGTCACCTACCAGCCCAAGCCGCTCCGAAACCGGCAGCGCTAGAACATCAGATAGACGGATGGGTTTCATATTCCGACTTCACCACCCCTAGCGTTGTCCGCAAATGCAGCGCACCAGTCGCCTAACTACCAAATTCAGCAGCGGCACGTCGACATGCGCCGCGCGCGGACGGCGCACACTCACCCGGGCGCTGGCCGCGCGCTGGCACTTTATCGATCCCCCGCCCGCTGCAACGAATACAAGGGAGTTCCCCTCCACCGAGGATCGGCATCGAAGTGCCATGATTGATGTGTGTGCATGCAATCAACCGAATGAAGGAGAACTCCCGTGGATCAGATTACTACCCTGGGCGTGGACCTGGCAAAAGACCTGATCGTGGTTTGTGGCGGCAATAGAGCAGGACGCGTGGTGCTGCGCAGGCAGTTCTCGCCGCCGGCCTTTGCCGCCTGGGCGGCGAACCTGCCGCCATGCACGATCGGCATGGAAGCCTGTGGTTCGGCCCATTACTGGACGCGGCGGCTCGGCGCTCTGGGTCATAACCCGAAGTTGATGGCCGCCGAGCTGGTGGGACCCTTTCGGATGAGCCGCGGCGCCAAGAACGACCGCAACGATGCTGAGGCGGTGATGGTGGCTGTGTTGCAGCCGACCATGCGCTTTGTTGCGCCCAAGTCGGTCGATCAGCAGGCCATGCTCGCCTGGCACCGTTGTCGGAAGGGGTTCATGCAGGAGCGCACCGCGCTGCTCAACCGCACCCGTGGCCTGTTGGCCGAGTTCGGCATCTGTGTAACCCCCTGATTTCGAGGACCAGTTGGGAGTAGAGTTTTCCACAGGAGAACTCGAAGTGAAGAAGTCCCGATTCAGTGAAGAGAAGATCATCGCCGTCCTGAAGCAGGCCGAGGCTGGCGTGAAGGCTGCGGAGCTA
>CAUJIK010000069.1 GCA_963205255.1 Pseudomonadota bacterium | reverse complement strand
CCCGCGGATCGTTCCCGGACGCGCCCTCGTCAAGCGGCTGCGCAATGCCGAAATCGAGCAGCTTTACGCGCCCGTCGGAGGTCACGAGGATGTTCCCCGGCTTGAGGTCCCGATGGACGATCAGCCGGCGGTGGGCAGCCTCGACCGCCGCGCACACCTGCAGGAACAGCTCGATGCGCGCGCGACGGGAGAGCGAGTGCGCATCGGCCCAGTCGGTGATGGGCTCGCCATCGATGTATTCCATCACCAGATACGGCTGGCCATCCGCGGTGACGCCGCCATCGAGCAGCGTGGCCACATTGGGATGATCCAGACTCGCGAGGATCTGCCGCTCCGCGCGAAACCCTTGTGCGGCCGATGCGGTGCGCGCATCGGCGTGCAGGAACTTGATGGCGGCGCGCTTCTCGAACTGGGCGTCGGCCCGCACCGCCTCGCAGACCGTGCCCATGCCGCCATAGCCGATCAGCCGGGTTACCTGCCCGGCCCCCAATCGCACGCCCACCCAGCGCGAGGCATCCCGCTCCCTGGCCATTTCCCTCTGGAGAGACAGCGGCCGTTGCAGCGCCGTGGTTCCGGTCGCGCGGCGACCAGGGCCAGCACCTCATCGCGCAGGGCGCTGTTTGCTCCACTCTCGCGGTCCAGGAACGCCCCTCTCTGGTCGGCGGGAATTTCCAGCGCCTGCTCGAACAGATGCTGCAGCCGCTCCACGCGCGTGGGGGTCAGATCCATTCAGGGTTCCGCCTGCAGCTCGCGCAGCAGGAATGCACGACAGCAGGTCCAGCATCCGGTCGGGAGCATCCGCGATCGAGTAGTTGAGGGTGACCCGCAGTCCGAAATCGCGCTTGAGGCGCCGCCGCGCGCGCGCATGATCCACGAGGATGCGCCGGATGGCCTGCGCCGCCATCGCATAGAACTGGGCGCGGCTCTGCCAGCGGGCCTCCCGCTGGCCGATCAGCCGCACGAATGCCTCGTTCACCAGCAGCGTGGGCTGCAGCGTGTGGTCCGGGCGCTCGCTGCGCATGGCGCGATCGGCGATGCGATGCAGCTCTTCATAGACCAGCCGGGCCAGCTCGTTGGCGACATTGGCATCACCCTCGCCCAGTCGCCACAACAGCACAGTGACATCCGACGACGGAGCCGGCAGGCCAGATTCGCTCATCCTCGTACCACGCAGGCCCAATGAATGCACCAGGATCGGCACCGGATGATACATCCGCGCGCGGCACGCTCCGCCCGGATGGGACATATCCTCCGGCCGCGCCGGATGCCCGTGCCTACAACGCGCCGGGCAGCTTTATCGACAGCGCCTGCGCCTGCGCGGCGCAATCGCGCTTCGGCGGCAGCCCGCGGGCACGCACCGTGGCCAGCTCCCTGCGTGCCGCGGCGACATCGCGCACGAACGCAGGCTCCGCATGCATCCGCGCCATCGTCGCGGCGGCGGCCGTGCGCGCGGCCATCACGTCGGTCTGCCAGTGGTAGTTGCAGATGATGCGGCTCTCGCCGTAGGAACGGCCACGCAGCATGATCTCGTCGGCCAGCTCCGGCGCAACCTCGGCAAGCACCAGCGCCGCGCCCCAGCCCAGCGCGGCGTGGCCGGAAGGATAGGAGCCATTGGTGCGCAACACGGCCTCCTCTTCCGGCGCGCAGGTGGATTCGTTGTGCGCGACGAAGGGGCGCGTGCGGTTGTACAGACTCTTGGCCGGCCCGGTGGACATGCCGGCATCGCGCATCGAGCGTTGCAGCAGGCGCGCCAGCTTCGGTGTGTCGGCGGGATTGATGTCGATTCCCAGCGTGCAGGAATAGGCGGTGAGCGTGTCCTCCGGTCGGAGGCTGGCATCGCGCTCGGCCATGTGCCAGCGCGCGGTGCCGCGCAGCTTCACCGCCGCGTCGTGAATGGCCTCGTCGAAGGCCTGCGCCGCGGAGCCAGCCGCCGGCGGCGGCGGCAACAGGCGCGCGGTGTCGGGCATCTGGCCGGCAGGAATGTAGCCGGGAGCACTGGCAAGCGAGGGGGCGGCGGCCGCGCCGGCATCCGCGGTGGTCTTCGTCCCGGCGCAACCGCCGACAGCCAGCAATGCAGGCGCCAGGGCCCAGGTGATGATTCCAGGAATCCGCATCATGCCTCCAGAAAATCACACGTAGGCAATGAACCGCCCGCACACGATTATGCCCATCCACAACAATATCGACACGCCGGCCATCACGCGGGCGCGGATGGGAGCCACACTGCCTACATCCCAGCTTGCCACCCGTGCATAGGGACCAGCGTGAAACAGCGCGGCGTTGATGCCGGCCAGCACGATCAGCACCAGCTTGAGCAGAAAGGCGCGGCTGCCGACCAGATCAGCGGCGTGCGCCACGAACAGCAGCACGCCGCTTGCCGCCACCACGGCGAAGGCGCCCCAGGTCCATGGCAGCGCATGACGCGCCAGCTGGCTCAGCGGCAGCATGCGCGAGCCGCCCAGCACGCGCAGATCCACCAGGATCACTGAACCGAACAACATCGCCAGCCCCACCAGGTGAAACGATTCGACGATGGGGTACGCCAGCGGATCACTGCGCAGGTAGAGGGCCAGCGGCCACTGGTGGATGGTCTGGCCGATCTCCATCCCGGATCAGCGCAATTCGGTACTCGTGTCGCCGACGAGGATGCGTTCGGCGCGCATTTCACCCGGCTTGGCGGTGCTCGGATAACCCACCACCGTGACCGTCGCGCCCACTTTGACCATGTCGCGGTTCATGCCGCGGGTCTGCATGCGGTTGATCGGCGCAAGCCAAGCGAACCAGGTCTTGTCGTCGGCCGTCCTGATCCTGATCGTGGCATGCGGATTCTGGTAGTTCGATTCGACGATCGTGCCGGTGAGGTTCAGCTCCGTCTTTTCGTCGTATTCGGTCCAGCCGTGATGCGCGACTGCCGCCGGCAAGGCGAGCGCCGCGATGGCCGCGGTCGCGGCAAGACGTGATGTACGCAATGGCATGTCGGTATCTCCTATGCGGACTGTCTGTGCGGACTATGAACCTGTTCCCGCCGGACGCGCCAGCCAATTGTGGCCCGGGTCGCCGATAGGCGCGCCAGGCGGCGACGGCGCGGCCGGCAGCTGCGCCAGCGCGGGGGCACCCACCAGCAATGCTGCAACCACCAGAACACCCTGCTTGAACATCAACAGATACCCGTGCTCTCAACCGCGTGAAGACTCATGCCCGGCGGCCTCGCCCCTCGCCACCAGCGTCGCGATGCCAAGATCGCCCGTGACGTTGACCGTGGTCCGGCACATGTCGAGGAAGTGATTGACGCCGAGCACCAGGCCGATGCCCTCCGCGGGCACCCCGACCATCGCGCAGATCAGCGCCACCACCGGCAGCGAGCCCGAAGGCACGCCGGCAGTGCCGATGCCGCCGAGGATACACACCAGCATCACCATGACCTGCTGGCCGAATGTCAGGTCCACGCCGAAGAACTGGGCGAGGAAGATCACCGTCACGCCCTCGAACAGGGCGGTGCCGTTCTGGTTGGCGGTTGCGCCGATGGTCAGCACGAAGCGCGCGATGCGCGGCGGCAGGCCCAGATCCTCCTCCGCGACGCGCAGCGCCGTCGGCAGCGTGGCATTGCTCGACGCCGTCGAGAACGCCATCAGTATCGCCTCCTGCACGCCGCGGAAGAACCGCAGCGGCGAATAATTGCCCAGCACCCGCAGGGCAAGGCCGTAGACCACGATCATGTGCAGCGCCAGCGCCGCGACCACCACCAGCACATAGGCGCCGAGGCGCAGCAGCAGGTCCCACCCGAACAGCACCGACAGGTTGAACATGAAGCAGAACACAGCATAGGGCGCCAGCCGGATCACGAGGCCGATGAGCGTCATCGAGACCTCGAACATGCCCTCGATGACGCGCTTCAGCGCGTCGATTCCCGGGCTCGGCTTCGTCAGCACCATGCCGACGCCGAACATCACCGCGAAGAACATCAGCGCGAGAATGCTGGCGTTGCTGGAGGCCGCCTCCACCACGTTGGTCGGCACGATCGACAGCAGCAGGTCCAGCCCCTTGGGCTGCGTCGCGGTGTCGCGGATGATCCCCGCGGCGCGCTCGGCGCTCTCGGCGAGCAGCTGCTGCGCCAGCGCCCGGTCGACCCCCATGCCGGGCTTGAAGGCGTTGACCATCAGCAGGCCCAGCAGCACCGCGATGCCCGACAGCAGCACCGTATAGCCCAGCGTGCGCCAGCCGACGCGGCCGAGCGACTTGATGTCGCCCATCTCGGTCACGCCCGTGATCAGCGCCGAGAACAGCAGCGGCACGATCAGCATGAAGATCAGCGCCAGGAACAGCCTGGAGAACGGCGTGATCAGCCAGGTGGTCAGCGCCTGCACCCAGGCGGCGTCGGCGCCAATGCCATAGTGCACCGCCAGGCCCGCGACCAGGCCGGTGACGAAGCCGATCGCGATCTTCCATTGCAGCGGCATGCCCCGAGCCTACCGCCTGTGGGCGCCGGCCGGCAATCCGAAGATCGGGCCGGAGGGCGTGGATCGCCCAGGTCAGGTGCAGCCGCGCAGCAGAAATAGCCCCAACAGCACCGGAATCGGAATGCCCAGCAACCACAGCAGGATCCAGCCGGCCTTGCCTTGCTGGTTTTCGCGCGTCTTCATGGGGCGGCTCCCTGGCTCATCGCCCTAGATGAAAGCATGGTGAGAAGCCTTCGCATCGTCGCTGGATACGTGGCTGGATTTGTCCGCCACATCGCTCACGCCGTGCTCTCGCGCGCAGTGCGCGCAGCAGTAGAACACTTCGCCCGCCGCGATGCCATGGCCGATGATCCGGCACTGGCAATGGGCGCAGCTCGGTGCCATGTCATGGATGGCGCATTCGAAACAATCATAGGTGGCGCTTTGACCATGGCGCCTCACTTCGAATGCGTGGGGATAGTCGTTGCCGCAGACTTTGCAGGTACTCATGGCAGATACCTCCGTGGAGGCCACCACCCTGACGCAGTGAAGAGGAAACCGGGACTACGCGATCACCCGGATTCTTGCCGGAGTGCTCCTACGAGATAGCAAAAATTGACGTCATCAGCCGCACCAAACTCACTATCGTGTCGTGAACGGCATTTCGCAGGACAGCAGACCCCTGTATTCCACGAGCGCACGAAGGGCAGCAGATTTTCCAAGCGTACCCGCGCTGCCTCTCGCAAGGGCAGCATGACAACCGCCGGCTTCCGCTTATCCGAGCCATGCGCACTGTCCAAAAATCCGGGCCCGCTCTCTATGGCCGGGCAGGGACGGCGGTTTGAAAGTACTATCCGCTATCCGCTACTATCCGCCGGAGAGTAGTTGCTAAGCTCCGCTGGACTTTTGCTTCAAGGAGTTCAAGCGATGCACTTGCCGAGAACCGGCCTGGCGATCACGATCCTTGTCATTGATGTGTTCCGCGCAGAGTCCTGCTGCGCCGCATTTCAAAGCGGCGATCCCGGGGCAGAACAAGCGAAGGGAGGTTGAAATGCGTAGGCTTTGCGTGCTGATCAGTGCGGCGTTCGTTCTTGGGGCTCAACCGGCAACCGCGGCCGAGCCTTCGGACACAACCATGCCTTACCCCGGGGCCGTCGCTTTATCGGAGGAGTCCGCTGGCGTCTGGGTTTATAAGTCCTTCCCGCAATTTCTGCCGCTCTACCTTTTCAAGGGCGAGCCCCCGGGGCGCTCGCTGTGTGATCGAAGCTGCACGGCGGTGTGGCCGATCATTCAAGCGCAGAGTACTGACAAGCCCGTGGGATTCTGGACCATTGTGAAACGCGACGATGGCCGTTTTCAGTGGGCATACAAGAACAGCCCGGTCTATACCTATTTCGAGGACCATCCCGGCGATCCGAAAGGTGTCGGGAAGGACATGGATTGGTATCTGTACGAGCAAGGCTATACCTATATCGACGGCGCATGGGTGCAGGCGTCGCCCCCGTCCGTAGCTGCACACACCAGACAGACCGAGAAAGCCAAGAAAATCCAGGCAACGGCGGAACTGCTGCGGCCGTAGCCATGGGTCGAAGCGGCCCCGGACAGAGGTGATCGGCGGCGCAGAGGACCTTGGAGCGTCGTGGGTTGGTTATGTGGAGAGCTTTCACGGCAAGCTCAGGGACGAATGCCTGAACCGCGAGTGGTTCCGGGATGCGCGAGAAGCCAGGATCATCGTGGAGCGCTGGCGTCAGTTCTACAACCAGCAGAGGCCGCACAATGCGCTGGGCTATCGTGTAACCCCCTGATTTCGAGGACCAGTTGGGAGTAGAGTTTTCCACAGGAGAACTCGAAGTGAAGAAGTCCCGATTCAGTGAAGAGAAGATCATCGCCGTCCTGAAGCAGGCCGAGGCTGGCGTGAAGGCTGCGGAGCTA
>CAUJIK010000068.1 GCA_963205255.1 Pseudomonadota bacterium | reverse complement strand
CGCAGGCGCAGGCCGATGCCTGGGCGCAGGCGATGATCGATCAAGCCAACGCGCTGGCGATCGCTGCCGGCCTCGCGGGCGCGGCCGAGGAAGACCTCGCGCTGATCCACCAGCGCGCCGCGGAGTATGCGGCGACAGCGGCTGCGCGGCTGCGCGCCGCGTATGACGACTTTATCGGTCAGTTCCGTCCCGACGAAACGCTGCCGACGGGCGCGGATGCCGGCAGCGTGGCGGAGGCTCAGGCGCAGGCCGATGCCTGGGCGCAGGCGATGATCGATCAAGCCAACGCGCTGGCGATCGCTGCCGGCCTCGCGGGCGCGGCCGAGGAAGACCTCGCGCTGATCCACCAGCGCGCCGCGGAGTACGTCGCGCAGGCCGCCGAGCGCATCGACGCCGCGCATGCCCGCGGCGCGGCGGCCTACACCGACTTTATCGGCAGCATCCTGCGCGAGACGCAGCACTTGAGCGCATACCAGGCGTCGATGCGCGATGCGGACGCCTGGCGCACCGACGCCATCGCCAAGGCCCACGAGCACGCGCGCGCGGCCGGCATGGCCGGCGCAAGCGAGCAGGCGCTGGCGCTGATCGAGCTGCGCGCAAGCCAGCTTCGTGCGCAGGCCCTGGCGCAGCTGCGCGAGGAAACCCAGTCGCTGGTCGATCAGCTCTACGGGGCTGGCGGCACCGGCATCGGCGACGCATTCAGCACCGGCGTGGCCGACGCCGGCAACGCCGCCGCCGACTACTGGGCAGCGCAGCGGCGCAGCGCGGAGACGCTGCAGAACTACCTTGACTCGATGCTGCTGGGCGACCTTTCGGCCCTCACGCCCGAGCAGCAGCTTGCCGAGGCATGGGAGCAGCTCAACGCCGCGGTGACGGCGGGCGACGCCGACCAGGCCACGCGCCTGGCGGACGTGTACCTGCGCATGCTGCGCGGCATGGAAGCCAGCGGCGACGACTACAACCAGGGGTTCTGGGGCGTGCGCGAGCTGCTGCAGGGCATGCTGGCCGGCATCGGCGCGCCGCCCGAAGACGAACCGGGCGGCGGTGGCGGTGGCGGCGGGTACATCACCGCCGCCGGGGCCGAGCAGATCGCGGCGCGGAACCGGCTCGAGCTTGCCGCGCAGCTTGCGCAGCACCTGGCCGACCTGGCCGGCGCCGTCGGGCAGACGGTGTGGGAGCTGATGGACAGCATGGGCGTGGACCTGCGCCAGCTCACCGCCGATCTTGGCATCAGCCTGCAGGACATCACCGGCGAAACGGTGCTGGCGCTGGTCAACATGGCCGGCCTGCTCGGCACCAACCTGCTCGACCTCACCAGCGAGTTGGGCCTGCAGCTGACGGACTTGGGCGGCGGCATCCGCGAGCTGGCGGAAAACACGGGGATCAACCTCGATGCGCTGACAGTGCAGAGCACCCAGGCGCTCGGCGCGCTGGCGAACCAGTTGGGCATTGATCTTGCCGACATCGCAGCCAGCGTCGGCGTAGACCTGGGCTCGCTGGCCGATGCGCAGTCGCTGCTCAACCAGGCGCTCGCGGCGCAGATCAACCAGCTGCCCGGCGGCACCGGCGATGCGCTGGCCCCGTACCTGAACGCCATCGCGCAGGCCACCAGCGAGGCTGACGCCACTGCCGCCATCGACGCGATGGCCGGCTACATCAACACCCTCGCGCCGGACATCCGCAACGCGCTCGCGCCGTATTTCGCCGACGTGTTCCCGGCCGACGCGCTGTCGGACCTCGACTATCTGACGCAGATCGCCACCGACGGCGCCGCGCAGCTCGCCGCCGCGCAGGCCGCCAACGCGCTGCTCGCCCGCATCGCCGACAACGCTGCGGCGGCGAACGTCGCGGCGGACATCCCGAGCTACGCCGTCGGCACCTGGCGTGTGCCGCAGACCGGCCCCGCGATCCTGCACGCCGGCGAGATGGTGCTGCCCGTGCCCCTTGCGCGCGTGCTGCGCGGCGCCGGCGGGCGCGGGGGTCAAGACGGCGGCGACACCCGCGCGCTGCTGGAGGAGCTGCGGCGCATCGGCGAAAAAGTGGATCGGCTCGAGCGCAGCGGGCGCGGGAACACACAGGAGCTCGTCACGGCGATCGACAGCACGGGCGAGCGGTCGGATCGGGAGCGCGATCTCGCGCTGAGCCGGCACAACATAGGCCCACGCGGGAGGACGCCATGACGCGGCGAGTGTTGCTATTGAGGATCGCGCGCCGCTACCCGTACGGCCGCACGTTCTACTGGCTGTTTTCCAGTGCGGGCCTGGCGTGGGGTGCTGCCGGTGATCCGTTCTTCTATCCCGATGGCAGGGTGAATGCGATCCCGCGCATTTCGAGCGCACACGACGTGATCGTGCGGCGGCAGGTGACGTGCTGGCCGCTGGGCGGATCGGCCAGCTACGACGCCGGCCAGATCATGCTGCTGAACGGCGATCGCCGTCTGGATTACCTGCTGCGCGGCGCGATGGACGCAGACGACCCGAACACGTCCAATTTAACGCTGCGCAACCTGAGATACGAACTGCGCTGGTGCAGTGCAGCCGAAGCCGACGACCCGGAGTACATCTGGGACGACTGCCGCGTCTGGCAGGCTGGCTTCATCGAGAGCGTGGCGGCGACCGACGACTACAACATCATCATTGCCTTCGCAGATCCGCTGCGCCGGCTCGACGCGCCGGTGCAGCGCGAGGTGTACCCCGACGACTGGCCCAATCCCGCGGCGCGCGGGCAGCCCAAGCCGATTTGCCTGGGCGATGCGCGCTACGTGCCTGGCGTGCTGCGCCGCTCGACCGACCTGATCCTTGATCCCGGCCCGCCCGCGGTGCCGCGCTGGGATGCCTACGTCTACGATTTCCACCTGGGCAGTTGGGCCGGCAGCCCGCATCGCATCGCGGGCATCGACGCCGCGTTCGACCGCGGCGATGCGCTGGTGGCCGACGTGGACTGGACGATGACGCCCGACGCCACAGGCATTCGCCTTGCGAACAAGCCCGACCGGCCCGTGTGCGCGCATGTGCGCGGCTTCTCCGGCTTGACCGCCAGCGTGACAGGCGTGCTTGTTGGCGGCGCGTTCACAGTTATCGACGGCAGCTCAACCCGGCAATACCTGGCACGCCTCAGGACGAGTGGCACCGGTGGACTGGATATCACTTTCGCTGCCACGGCGAACGGCGCTGTTGCCGCGCTCGCGCTGCAATCCGACGGGCGGATCGTTGTGGGCGGCACGTTCACGTCGATCGGCGGCGTTACGCGCAATCGCATTGCGCGACTGAGTGCGTCCGGCGGCACTCACGCGCTCGACGCCGGCTTTAACCCGGATGCAGACGCCGAGGTGCGCACCATCGCCATCCAGCCTGATGGCAAGATCATCGTCGCCGGCGCGTTCACGACCATCGGCGGCGTTACGCGCAACCGCGTCGCGCGCCTGAATGCCGATGGCAGCCTTGACACCGGCTTCAACCCCAACGCCAACAGCGCCGCCAGCGCCATCGCCATCCAGCCTGATGGCAAGGTCATCATCGCCGGCACGTTCACGATCATCGCCGGCGTTACGCGCAACCGCGTCGCGCGGCTGAACGCGGACGGCAGCCTCGACACCGGCTTCAACCCCAACGCCAGCGGCACCGTCAACGCGATCGCCATCCAGCCTGATGGCAAGGTCATCGTCGCCGGCGCGTTCACGACCATCGGCGGCGTTACGCGCAACCGCGTCGCGCGGCTGAACGCGGACGGCAGCCTTGACACCGGCTTCAACCCCAACGCCAACAGCGCCGCCAGTGCCATCGCCATCCAGCCTGATGGCAAGGTCATCATCGCCGGCACGTTCACGATCATCGCCGGCGTTACGCGCAACCGCGTCGCGCGGCTGAACGCGGACGGCAGCCTTGACACCGGGTTCGGCGGCCCCGGTGCGAACAACAGCGTCAACGCGCTCGCCCTGGTCTCGTCCTACCCCGGCGGCAATTCCGCGCACGGCATCATCCGGTGGGTGTTCCAGTCCGCGGGGCTCGATCCCGAAACCGACATCGACAACACGCAGGTCGCCGAATGGTTCAACGGACCGGCTGCGCCGCCCGCGCGCCTGCACGGTTTCTACGCCGATCGGCCGATCACCGCGAGCGCGATCCTGCGCCAGATCATGGATGGCTACTGCGGCTGGATCATGGCCGCGCGCGATGGCCGGTACATCGTGGGGCGGCTGGAAGATATGCAGATAGTTGGGGCGCCCTACGTCATCCCGGCATCGCGCATCCGCCGCGTGCGCCACTGGCAGGAGCCCGCCCCGAACCTGAGCACGCGCCTTGCCGGCCGGCGCAACCACACCGTGCACGCCGACGGCGACATCGCCGGCAGCGTGGATGCCGAGCTGCGCGCAGAGTTGCAGGCCGAGTACACCATCGCCGAGGCCGCCGCAGCCCCCGATGCCGGCGCATACGGGCACGCGCTTGCGGCCGTCGCGCAGCCTACGCTGCTGCAGGACGAGGCGCGCATGAAGGCCGAGATCAGCGCCGTCTGCGGAATGTTCGCGCAGCCGGCCGACCGCTACGAGATCGACTGCGTGACAGACGCCGAGGCGCCCGATGTCGGCACCTGGGTAACCGTCATCCACGCCAGCTTCGGACTCGACGGCGGCAGGAAACTGCAGGTGCTCGGCGTCACCGAGCGCTGGCAGAGCCGCATCGTCACCCTTGACCTGATCGGAGTTACGCCGCTGTGAGTGCCATCATCGCGTGGATCAACCGGCTGGACACCACCGCCCTGACCGCGGAAAACGCCAACCCCCTACACCCCATCTCCAACCTCCAGCGGCGGGGTCTGGCCGAATTCGCTGAGCCGGTTGACGAGAGCAGCGTGCTCTACGTCTATCCCGATGCCTGGGCAGGCGACATCGATTTCGTCGCATTTTTAGGGGTCGCCGCCGGCACGTATGAGGTGCAGCGCTGGGACACGGATGAGCTATTACCCGTATGGGTGAGCGTCGCGTCTGTGACCACACCGCCCGACGAACCGCGGTACGGGCTCCCGATCCACGTCTTCATCGCAATGGTGGAGCCGCTGCGGGCCGGCAACATAGTCCGTCTGGCCTGTACGGGCCGCGTCTCGCGCCTGTGGGCCGGGCCTTCGCTGCGCTTGCCCAACGGAGTCGGCGCGCAATGGCGCATGGGCTTCCGGGATTACGGCAATCTGGAGGCCGGCGAGGGGCGTACGCATGTCGAGACCCCCGGTGTGCGTGCCCGCGTGCTCACGATCCCCGTCGGGTCGGCGCTGGGGACAGAGGTAGCTTGGGGCATCGCCGACGGCGGCCCGCAAGCCGTAAACCTCCACGCGCTGCAGATGGAAGCCGGCACGACGGGCGAGGTGATCGCGATACCCCGCACCTCAAGTCCGATATGGATGGCCAGGACGGGCATCTACGGGCACATCACGAACGAGTGGGAAATCGAGCACGAGGCCGGACCATATTCCCGGGCATCGATCGTTCTCGAGGAAGAACGCTGACGAAAAACAGGGCGCCGGGCAGCACGCTGCAACGTACCACCCGGCACCGATACCCCGCAGTCACAGCCTGCGTTGCCACGGCCAAGGCCCTGCCGCCCTCGAGGGCGAAGGCAGGTTGCCACGGCCCCATCTCACAGGCTGAGACAGCATGAAAAAAGCACAGAAAGTCAGCGCGCCCGCGCGCAAGACCCCCGGCCGCAACGGCTACCGCTACCGCCAGCAGTACGGCATCGTCGTGGTGCTGCCCGACGAAGCCGCCCAGGCGAAAGCCTACGAACGCCTCAAGCGTGCAGGCTTCGACAAGCTGCGGGTGGTGACGGTATGAAGATCGAAATCCGTCATTCCTGCGCCGAGGCCGACAGCTACCGCGCCGCGCGCGTCAAGTCGCTGTTCAACTGCGAGAGCGGCGCGAACTTTTCGCTCGATGCGGACCTTCCGATCGATGACTCCGGCTGGCAGATAGGCGTGGTCGTCGGGCCTTCCGGCTCCGGAAAAACCAGCATTGGCCGGCAACTGTTCGGGCCTCGCTCGATGTGGCGGCCGCGCTGGCCCAAGGATGCGCCGATCATCGACGCCATCGGTCCGGATCAGCCCTTCGACACCGCACCGGCCGCACTCTCGGCCGTGGGCCTTGGCAGCGTGCCGGCGTGGCTACGGCCGCACCATGTGCTGTCCAACGGTGAACGCTTCCGGGCCGACCTCGCCCGGCTCATCGCCGAGCGCCCGGCGCGCGTAGTGTTCGATGAGTTCAGCAGCGTGGTGGACCGGCAGATCGCGCGCATTGGCGCAATGGCGTTCGCCAAGGCGTGGCGGCGCGGGCCGGGGCAAGCGGTACTGCTGTCGTGCCACTACGACGTGCTCGACTGGATCCAGCCCTGCTGGATATTCGACACGGCCACGGGCGCTTTCGAGCGCGCCGCGGCCGGGAGGCGTCTTCGGCGCCGGCCGCCGATCACATTCGAGCTGTGGGAGACCGACAGGCATCAATGGCCAACGTTTGAGCCGCATCACTATCTGAGGCTGCCCGCGATGATCGCAGCCACCTATTACGTGGCGACTGTGGCTGGCCGGCCGGTGGCGCACGTCGCCGTATCGACGCGGCCGGGCTTCTCCGAGGCGCGGGCCTGCCGCCTGGTGGTCATGCCCGAGTGGCAGGGCGCAGGCGTTGGCCTGCGCTTCCTCGCCGCCGTCTGTGAGCGCTGGCGAGCCGGGCTCAACCGCTACGGCATCCATGTTCCGACACTGTTCCACACCAGCCATCCCGGGCTGTGCGCAGCGCTGAGGCGTGACCCGAAGTGGGCGCAGGTCAGCGGGAGCCTCGTGGGTTCCAACCGCGAGCGGTGCAAGGCTTCGATGGCCGCATCCGCCGCGCGCGGCCGAATGTCGGCGGTGGGCAGCGGGTACGGTGGGCACTTCCGCGCGGTGCAAGGCTTCCGCTATCTCGGGGAGGCCGAGCCGTGCGAGTGATGCTGGTGGGACAATCGTGGCTGGGCGTGCAGACCTTCCACGCCCTGCGCGAGGCCGTGCACGACATAGCCTCGGTCTGCGCGCCACCGGGTGACCGGCTGCACCGGGCTGCTGTCGACGCGGGCGTGCCCGTGGCGGATGCCGGGCGGGTGCTTCATGCCGCCAGCGTTCCGCCGGGCGTGGAGCTGATCGTCTGCGCCCACGCCCACGCCTTCATCACACAAGGCGCCCGGGATCGCGCCCGGCACGGCGCCATCGGATACCACCCCAGCCTGCTGCCTCGGCACCGGGGCCGCGACGCAATCCGCTGGACGCTTCACATGCGCGACCAGGTGGCCGGCGGCACCGTCTACTGGATGACCGACCGCGCCGATGCCGGCCCGATCGCCGCGCAGGAGTGGTGCTGGGTGCGCGGTGACGATACGCCCATGACCCTGTGGCGGCGTGAGCTGGGGCCGATGGGGCTGCGCCTGCTGATGGACGTGGTAGGAGACGTGGCGGCAGGCCGGATCATTCGAGTGGATCAGGACGAGTCGGCGGCGACGTGGGAGCCGGCATTCGAGCGCGCAGCGTTGTCGTCCGGTGGGTGAGGTCCGGGGCGAGAGTTTCCGCCCCGGAAATTCTACGGTGCGGCATTTATTACGAGGCGTTGGCCAGCGCGCTCCGCGCGCTCAAGGGCAAGGCGATCCTCACCATCAACGATCACCCCGACATCCGGAAGCTGCTCGACTGGCTCCCGCATGACCTGGTCCCGATCCACTACACCATCGGTGGCGGCAAGGGTGCCCCCAGACGCGAGGTGATCTACCGGACGTGGTCGTGAGGCACCGCCCGGATTGCGCTGCGCGCAATTTCCTTGCGTGTGGTGCAATTTGAGCGAGCCGCATTTATCAAGCGCGACGCGGCCGATTTATCGCGCGGCGCATCAGCTGCGGTTCTATAATCTCCTTCCCTCCGCATTCCCGGACGCACCCTGCCATGTCCCACACGATGAAGGCGCTGGTCAAGCGCGAAGCCGCACGCGGCATCTGGATGGAAGAGGTGCCGATCCCCGAGGCTGGTCCCAACGAGGTCCTGATCAAGCTGGAGAAGACCGCGATCTGCGGCACCGATCTGCACATCTACCTCTGGGACGAATGGAGCCAGCGCACCATCAAGCCGGGCCTGGTGATCGGCCATGAATTTGTCGGGCGCATCGTCGAGATCGGCCCAGGCGTCACCGGCTACCGCGTTGGCGACCGGGTGTCCGCCGAAGGCCACATCGTCTGCGGGCACTGCCGCAACTGCCGCGCCGGGCGCCAGCACCTTTGCCCCAACACCGTCGGCATCGGGGTGAACCGGGACGGCGCCTTCGCCGAGTACATCGCCATGCCGGCCTCGAACCTGTGGCCGATCCCCGACCAGATTCCCTCGGAGCTGGCCGCCTTCTTCGACCCGTACGGCAACGCTGCGCACTGCGCGCTGGAGTTCGACGTGATCGGCGAGGACGTGCTGATCACCGGCGCCGGCCCCATCGGCATCATCGCCGCGGGCATCTGCAAGCACGTCGGCGCGCGCAACGTGGTGGTGACCGACGTCAACGACTACCGCCTGAAGCTCGCCGCCGACATGGGCGCCACGCGCGTGGTGAACGTGGCCAAGCAGTCGCTCAGGGACGTGGTGAAGGACCTGCACATGGAAGGCTTCGACGTGGGCCTGGAGATGAGCGGCAACCCGCGCGCCTTCGCCGACATGCTCGACTGCATGTACCACGGCGGGCGCATCGCCCTGCTCGGCATCATGCCCAAGGGTGCCGGCATCGACTGGGACAAGGTGATCTTCAAGGGCCTGACCCTGCACGGCATCTACGGCCGCAAGATGTACGAGACCTGGTACAAGATGACCCAGATGGTGCTGACCGGCTTCCCGCTGCAGAAGGTGCTCACCCACCAGATCCACATCGACGACTTCCAGAAGGGTTTCGACCTGATGGAAGCCGGGCAGTGCGGCAAGATCGTGTGCAACTGGAACTGACATGAACGACTCCCCGCGCCGCCTGCCGGCCCTGCTGCTGGCGCTGGCGGCCCTCGCGCCTGCGGCATTCGCCAAACCCGCCGCCGATTCCGCGCCCGCCGCGGTGCCGGGCGCCGGAACCCTCGCCGTGCGCACGCTCGACAACGGCCTCAAGGTCGTGGTCTGGCCCGACCATGACATCCCCAACGTCGCGCTCTACACCTGGTTCCGCGTCGGCGGACGCAACGAGTACCCCGGCATCACCGGGCTGGCGCACTTCTTCGAACACATGATGTTCAACGGCACCAGCACCGGCGCGCCGGGCGAGTTCGACCGCACCATGGAAGGCGCCGGCGGCTCCAACAACGCATACACCTCCTCGGACGTGACGGTCTACCAGGACTGGTTTCCCGAGGAGGCGCTCGAAGTCGTGCTGGACCTGGAGTCGGACCGCATGGCCCACCTCGCCTTCGATCCCGAAGTGATCGAAAGCGAGCGCGGGGTGGTCTACAGCGAGCGCCGCTCCTCGGTGGACAACGATCCCATGGGCGCGCTGTTCGAGCAGATGCAGGCCACCGCCTTCGTGGCCCATCCCTACCAGTTTCCGGTGATCGGCTGGCCTTCGGACGTGGAGAACTGGTCGATGGACGACCTCACCTCGTTCTACCGCACCTACTACGCACCCAACAACGCGGTGATGTTCGTGGTGGGCGACGTGGAGCCGGATGCGGTGCTGGAGAAGATCGAAGCGCGCTTCGGCAGGATTCCCGCCCAGCCCGCGCCGCGCGCGGTCACCACGGTCGAACCCGAACAGCAGGGCGAGCGCCGCATCGTGGTGGAGAAGGAAGGCATCCAGGCGCCGATGCTGGCCATGGCCTGGCACGCCGGCAGCGCGCGCTCGGACCAGCACCTTCCGCTGCAGCTGCTGCTTTCCGCGCTGGCCGAGGGCGAAGCGTCGCGCCTGCACCAGCGCCTGGTGGAGCGCGATGGCCTGGCCCTGCGCGTCGGCGCCTCGCTCGACTCGGGCTTCGATCCGGGTCTGGCCTGGGTCTATGCGGTGCTGCCGCCCGGCGGCGATGCGGCGGCGGTGGAAAAAGCCATCGACGAGGAACTGGAGCGGCTCGTTTCCGAAGGCCTTTCCGCCGGCGAACTGTCGCGCGCGCGCAAGGTCGCCGAGGCCGACTTCTGGCGCGGCCTGCAGACGATTTCCGGCAAGGCCCAGGCGCTGGGCAGCCGCGAGATCTTCCTCGGCGACCACCGCCTGCTGTTCGATGAACCCGCGCGGCTGGCCGCCGTCACGCTCGACCAGGCGAACCGCGCCGCGGCGAGCGTCCTGCGCCGCATCAACCGCACCGTCGGCCTGATCCGCCCAAGCGCCGCCGCGACCAAGGACTGAACCATGCGCCTTCCCACCCTGCTCGCGGTCATCTTCGCACTCCTGCTCCTGTCGATCGGCCCGTCCCGCGCCCTGAGCCTGCCGCCCTCGCAGGAATTCACCCTCGACAACGGCCTCACCGTCCTCCTCACGCCCAAACACGACGTGCCGCTGGTGGCGGCCAGCGTGGTGGTCCGCGGCGGCGCGCTGGTCGACCCGCCCGGAAAGGAAGGCAGCATGCAGCTCCTGGCCGAACTGCTGGGCAAGGGCGCCGGCGAACGCGACGCGCGGGCCTTCGTGAACGCCGTGGCCGACGTCGGTGGCGAGCTGTCGTTCTCCGCCTCCACCGAGGCCCTGCACGGCCAAGCCAGCTTTCTGGCCGACGACGCCGCACTCATGCTCGAACTGCTCTCCGACGCGTTGCAGCGTCCCGCGCTGGCGCAGGGCGAATTCGACAAGCTGCGCGAGCGCGCCATCCAGTCGCTGGCTGCGCTCAAGGACGGCGATCCGCGCGCGCTGCTGGATGTCTACGGCAACGCCTGGCTGTTCCGCGACCACCCCTACGGCCGCCCGGTCCACGGCAGCGAGGCCAGCCTGGCCGCGCTCACCCTGGACGACCTGCGCGCCCTGCACCGCAGCCGCATCGGCGCCGACCGCGCCATCCTCTCCCTCGCCGGCGACTTCGAACCCGAGGCCATGCGCCGCGCAGTCACCGCAGTCTTCGGAAGCTGGCACAAGGCCGAAGGCGAACCGCCCGAAGTCCCGACCGCCGTGCGTCCGCAAGGCCCGCGCGTGCTGTTGGTCGACAAGCCCGGTGCCACCCAGAGCTACTTCTGGATCGGCACCCTCGGCGCCGCCGCCCACGATCCTGCCAGCGCAGGCCAGGACCTGGTGCAGACCCTGTTCGGCGGACGCTTCACCTCGATGCTCAACGCCGAGCTGCGGGTGAAATCCGGCCTCACCTACGGCGCCCGCGCGGAACTCGAGCGACTCTCCCGCCCAGGCGCTGCGGCCTGGTATTCCTTCACCCGCACCGACGCCACCGAGCGCGCCATCGACCTGGGGCTGGAAGTGCAGGAGCGCCTGCATCACCAGACGGTGAAGGAGGACGATCTCCAGTCCGCGCGCCGCTACGTGATCGGCCAGTTCGCGCCCGAATACGAAACCCACGGCCAGATCGCCGACGCGCTGGCGATGCTGGCCCTGTACGGCCAGCCGCGCGAGCGCATCGAGCGATACACCGAGGAAATCGCCGCGGTCGGACCCGCAGCCTTCGCCGCGGCGCGCGCGGTGTTCCCGCAGGGCCGCGACTACGCCATGGTGGTGATCGGCGACGGCGAGAAGATCGCCTCCACCCTCTCCAAGTACGGCCCGGTGACGCGCATGCGCATCACCGATCCCGCATTTTCCCCGCCGCCGGCTGACGGCAACCGTCCCACGAGGTAACTGACATGACACCTGTTCGCACCCTGCTCGGAACGGCCATCGCCGCCTCCCTGCTGCTTCTCTCCGCCTGCGGCTCCGCGCCCGAAGGAGAAACCGCCAAGGCGCCCGCCGCAGCGCCCGCGGAAAGCGCCGACGCCTTCATCGCGCGGGTCAACCGCACCATCGAGGAAGACACCCCTGAAGTCACCTCCGCGCAGTGGCTCTCCAGCACCTACATCAACGCCGACACCCAGCGCGTGGCCGCCGCCGCCAACGAGCGCTGGCTGACCGCGCACAACGCCTTTGTCGAACAGGCCAAGACCTACGACGAAGCCGCGCAGTCGCCGGCCACCGCGCGCGCCCTGCACATCCTCAAGACCAACGCCGCCATGCCGGCCCCGCGCGACCCGGCCAAGCTCCGCGAGCTGACCGGCATCGCCACCCGCATGGAAGCCACCTATGGCGCCGGCAAGTGGTGCCGCGACGGCAAAACGGCCAAGGACTGCCTCGATATCGGGCAGATTTCCGAAATCCTCGCCGACACCGCGAACAGCAGCTACGAGCAGCAGCTCGACGCCTGGCAGGGCTGGCACACCATCTCCCCGCCGTTGCGCAAGGACTACCAGCGCTTCGTCGAGCTCACCAACGAGGGTGCCAGGGAAATGGGCTACGCCAACACCGGCGAAGTCTGGCGCGCCGGATACGACATGACCCCGGCCGAATTCCAGGCCGAAACCGACCGCCTCTGGAACCAGGTCAAGCCGCTCTACACCCAGCTGCAGTGCTACGCGCGCGGCAAGCTGGTGGAAAAGTACGGCGAGCGCGGCCAGGTCAACGGAATGCTGCCGGCGCACCTCACCGGCAACCTGTGGCAGCAGGACTGGGGCAATCTCTGGCCCATCCTCGAACCCTACAAGGGCGTGGGCAGCCTCGACATCAACGGCGCGCTGCGCAAACAGCGCGAGGACGCGCTCAACGCCTCGGTCGCGCAGGCCGGCGGACTGGGCAAGCTCACCGCCGAGCAGCAGGTCGAGCTCAGCCGCAAGGCGGACCTGGACATCGCCACCCGGATGACCCGTCTGGCCGAAAGCTTCTACACCGGCCTGGACATGCCCGCGCTGCCGGATTCGTTCTACGCCGACTCCCAGCTCATCCAGCCGCGCGACCGCGACGTGGTCTGCCACGCCAGCGCCTGGCCGATGGACACCCACGGCGAGGTGCGCATCAAGATGTGCATCAAGCCCAACGAGGAAGAGCTCACCACGATCTACCACGAGCTCGGGCACATCTTCTATTACATGGCCTACAAGGGGCAGCCGCCGCTGTTCCAGGACGGCGCCCACGACGGCTTCCACGAGGCCATCGGCGACACCATCGTGCTGTCGATGACGCCCCAGTACCTGGCCTCGATCGGATTGGTGGAAACGCCGGCGGTGAGCGAGCAGGCGGTCATCAACTCGCAGATGCGCATGGCGCTGGCCAAGGTCGCCTTCCTGCCCTTCGGCCTGATGATCGACCGCTGGCGCTGGGGCGTGTTCGACGGCTCGATCACGCCGGAGAACTACAACACCGCCTGGTGGCAGATGAAGGCCAAGTACCAGGGCGTGGCGCCGGTGGAGGCGCGCGGCGAGGAGTTCTTCGACGCCGGCGCCAAGTACCACGTCCCGGGCAACACGCCCTATACCCGCTACTTCCTCTCGCACATCCTGCAGTTCCAGTTCTACAAGGCGCTGTGCGACGCCGCCGGCCACACCGGCCCGCTCTACCAGTGCAACTTCGCCAACAATCCCGAGGCCGGCAAGCGCTTCTGGGCCATGCTCGCGGCCGGCAGCAGCCAGCCCTGGCAAAAAACGCTCAAGGAGCTGACCGGCGGCGAGAAGATGGACGCCGCGCCGGTGCTGGAATACTTCGCCCCGCTCAACGCCTGGCTGGAAAAGCAGAACGAGGGCAAGGACTGCGGCTGGGAAGGCTGATCCGCTCCCGCTCTCCGGGCAGGGCCTCGTGCCCTGTCCGGAATGCCCCTGCCGCCATGAACGAACCGCTCGACCTGCGCCACCTGCCCGCACCCGAGCCGATGGAACGCATCGTCACGGCGCTGGAGGCGCTGGCCCCCGACGCGGTGCTGGTGGCGCTCACCCCTTTCCGCCCGCTGCCGCTTCTGCCCCTGCTCGAAGACTGGGGCTTTTGCTGGAAGATCGAAGAACTCCCCGACGGCCACGCGCGCATCGCCATCTGGCGGCGCGATGACGCGGCGCGGCTGGACGCGAGCGCGTGAGCGCGCTCGATTTCGCGAAGGCGCCTGCGCTCGCGCGCCCGCTGCGCTGGATCATGAGTGCGCCGGTCTGGGGCGTGCTTGCCGGCCTGTGGCTGCTGTGGCGAGGCCCGCACCTTCTGATCGGGCGCTGGATGCCGGAAACCGCGGCGCTGGCGCACCTGTTCGCGCTGGGCGTGCTGGGCAACGCGATGTTCGGCGCGCTGCTGCAATTCTTGCCGGTGGCGGTCGGCTGCCCGCTGCGGCTCGGACGCGTCGCCGACGTGCTGCACGCGATCTTCAACCTCGGCCTTCTCGCGCTCGCCTTCGGCCTTGCGACCGGCAACGCGCCGGCGCTGGCCGCGGCCCCCTTCCTGCTCGCCTCCGCCCCCATCGGATTCGCCGCCGCGCTGCCCTCGCTGCTGCGGCACGGCGCGCTGCGCGCGGCGCGCGGAGGCATCGCCTTCGCCCTCCTCGCGCTCCTGTGTACCGCCACCACCGGCGCGCTTGCGGCGCTGGTCCTGCGCGGCGACTTCGCCCTGCCGCTGCCGCCCCTCGTCGATTCGCACGCCGCGCTCGGCCTGCTCGGCTGGGTGCTGGGCCTGCTCGCCGCGGTGGGCAGCATCACCCAGCCGATGTTCCAGGGCGCGCGACGCCTGCCCGATCGCGTCCTGATCGGCGGCTTCGCGCTCGCGGGCCTGGCCCTGGGCTTGGGCATCGCGGCGCGCAGCGGTGCCGATTCGCAAACCGTCCTGGCGCTCGCGCTGGCCCTGCCGGGCCTGCTCTGGGTGCTCGCCGCAGCCGGCCCGAACCGCAAGCGCGGGGCCACGCTGGTGCACTTCTGGCGCGCCGGAGCCCTCGCGCTCGGAATCGCCTGCCTGATCGCGCCGCTGGTGGCGATGCAACGGCTTCCCGAACGCGCCGGCCTCGCCGCCGGTGCGCTCGCTCTCGGTGCCGGGTTTCCGCTGCTGGTCACCGGCATGATGCTGGAAATCGTCGCCTTCCTCGCCTGGATCGCGCTGCGCCGCGCCTGCCCGCGCGGCGTGCGCGTGCCCGGCACGGGCCTGCTTGCGCCGGAGGCCGACAAGCGCCTCGTGCTCGCCCTGCACCTGCTGTCCGCCCTCGCCCTGACGACGGCCACGCTCTGGCCCGATGCCTTGGCGCGCGCCGCCGGCGGCTTCATGATGCTGGCGCACGCGGCCACGCTTTTTTTCCTGGTGCGCACCCTGCGCCGCGCGCGCCGCTTCCGCGACGGCCTGCCATCCACTGTCTGCAGCAAGGAGGAAACGCAATGAGCGCCGAACATCCCATGGCCCCCGACTGGCAGGTCGAACGCTGGTTCAACGCGCCCGAACCGCTCGGCATCTCCACCCTGCGCGGCCGCGTCGTCGTGCTGGAAGCCTTCCAGATACTCTGCCCCGGCTGCGTCTCGCACGGCCTGCCGCAGGCCCGCCGCATCCGCGACACCTTTCCGCCCGAGAGCGTGGCGGTGATCGGCCTGCACAGCGTGTTCGAACACCATGCCGCGATGACGCCGGTGGCGCTGGAAGCCTTCCTGCACGAATACCGCATCGACTTCCCCGTCGCCGTGGACCGTGCCGGCCCCGCCGGCGACCCCATCCCGCAGACCATGCGCGCCTACGCCCTGCAGGGAACGCCCACGCTGTGCCTGATCGATGCCCGAGGCCACCTGCGCCATCGCCACTTCGGCCAGGCCAACGACCTCGCCATCGGCGCACAGATCGCCTGGCTCATGGCCGAAGCCGACGCCCCCGGCGCCTGACCCGGATCAGCGCCGCGCGCCCCGCACCGTGGCAAGGTGTCCGCCTCGCCTCACCGGAGACCCGTCCATGGGCAACCCCGCCATCGACATCGACGGCGCCCTCGTGGCCCGCACCCTGGAGCTGGACGTCGAACAGTTCCGCACGCTGATGAACGACGGCAAGATCGCCGTCCTGTGCGAACGCGGTACCGGCGAGGACACCGGCCGCTACCGCGCCAGCTTCTACTACGCCGGAAAACGCGCCCGCTTCATCCTCGACGAAACCGGCCGCGTGCTCGACGAACCCACCGCGCAGTCCCCATAGGTCGGGGTTACACCCCCGACGGGAGGCTTCCGCAGACCGTCACGTTCACATCGGCCGCATAGGTCGGGGCTACGCCCCCGACGGGAGGTTGCGGCGGTCAGGCGCCGATCCAGCGCACGTAGGCGCCCAGGAGATCGCCGCCGTACAGCATCTGTACCCAGCCTGCGGCGGCGAGATAGGGGCCGAAGGGGATCGGCGTCGCGCGGTCGCGGCCCTGGATGAAGATGAGCGAAAGCCCCACCAGCGCGCCGATCACCGAGCTCATCAGCACCACCGGAAGGATCGCCTTCCAGCCGCAGAATGCACCGATCGCGGCGAGCAGCTTGAAGTCGCCAAAGCCCATGCCTTCCTTGCCGGTGAGGAGCTTGAAGCCCCAGTACACGCTCCACAGCGAGAGATAGCCCACCGCCGCGCCCAGGATCGCCTCGCCCGGTGTCACGAACACGGGGACCAGACTCAGCAGCAGCGCGAACCACAGCAAGGGCAGGGTGAGCACGTCGGGCAACAGCGTGGTGCGCGCGTCGATTCCGCTCATCGCCACGAAGAAGCCCGTGGCCACCAGCATCGCGCCGGCCTGCCAGCTCACCCCGTAGCGCCACACCACCAGCGCGAACAGCAGGCCCGTAAGCGCCTCCACCGCCGGATACTGCCAGGAAATGCGCGCCTTGCAGCCGCGGCAGCGCCCGCCCAGCACAAGGAAGCTCAGCAGCGGAATGTTCTCCCACGCCGCCAGCTTGTGTCCGCACTTCAGGCAGTGCGATCCCTCCACCACGATGCCGGGTGGCGCGTCAGCCGTGCCCGCTTCTGCTTTTACCCCCTCTCCCCCATTCCCAATGGGGGAGAGGGCTGGGGTGAGGGGGAGCTCTTGCTCTTGCTCTTGCTCCTGCTCTTGCCTCGGCTCTTCAACGCTCCCATCTTCCGCCTCTTCCAGCATTTCCCGCGCTTCACGCCGCCACTGCCATTCCAGCCGTGCCGGCAAACGCAGGATCACCACGTTGAGGAAGCTGCCCACCAGCAGCCCGAAAGCCGCGGCGCCGGCAATCGCCAGCGCCGGGTAGGTCATCAACAGCGGAAGCACATCAGATTGCCATGCCCAGTTTGAAGATGGGCAGGTACATGCCGACCACGATGCCGCCGACCACGGTGCCGATGAATACCATGATCATCGGCTCCAGCATGGAGGAAAGTGCATCCACTGCGTTGTTGACTTCCTGTTCGTAGAACTCCGCCACCTTGAGCAGCATGGTGTCGAGCGCACCGGCTTCTTCGCCGATGGCCGCCATCTGGATCACCATATGCGGGAACACATCCACCTGACGCATGGCGGTGTTGAGCTGGTACCCGACGGACACGTCATTTTTGATCCGATACACCGCTTCTTCGTAAACGATGTTTCCGGTAGCGCCGGCCACGGTGTCGAGTGCTTCCACTAGCGGCACGCCGGCCTTGAAGGTGATTGCGAGAGTGCGGGCAAAGCGCGCAATGGCCGCATTGCTCATGATGTTGCCGATGACCGGCACCTTGAGAATCAGGCGATCCAGCAGTCGTGCGAAGGATTTGGACCTTTTCTTTGCCTGCACGAAGCCCACGAGCGCGCCGATGATGACAAGCACCATCATCCACCAGTAATCGGTCATGAACTCCGAAGCGTTCACCAGCATCTGGGTGAATGCCGGCAGTTCGGCGCCAAAGTTGGCAAAGACCGCCTTGAACTGCGGAATCACGAAGATCAGCAGAATTGCTGTGACCAAGACTGCTACCGCGATCACGATGGTTGGATAGAACAGCGCCTTCTTGATCTTGCCCTTGAGTGCCTCGGTGGCTTCCTTGTAATTGGCGATGGTGTCGAGCACGGTGTCGAGCACGCCCGCGCCTTCACCCGCCTTCACCAGGTTGAGATAGAGCGAGTCAAACTGCATTGGATGTTTGCCCAATGCCTCATGCAGGGTGCTGCCGCCTTCGATGCTGGCGCGGATGTCATCGAGCATGGTCTTCATGCGCGGATTTTTCTGACCGCCGGCAATGATCTCGAACGATCCCACCAGCGGTACGCCGGATTGCATCATGGTGGCAAGCTGGCGGCTCAGGACCGCGATCTCGCCAGCCTTGATCGTAGAACCGGCTGCACCGAACAGCGGCTTGGTCTTGGGCTTGACCAGGGTGGGATTGATGCCCTGCTTGCGCAACTCTGCCTTGAGCAGGTTGGCGCTCTTGGCTAGGGTTTCGCCCTTCATCTTGGTGCCGCGCTTGTCCGTGCCAACCCAGGTGAAGGGTTGCAACGGGTTCGGGTTGCGCGGTGCGACCTTGGTGGCGGCTCGTGTGGCTGACATGGCGGAAGTCCCCTCCGACCTCAATGGTTTGGTGGCAACAGAAGCATTGACCCATCCCCTCGCGGGCAGCGGCACCTGCCGCCTGCTTCACAGGTGCAAACATTACCACGCCGTTCAGGCATTTGGAGCAACTCCCTCACAATCTGCAATCAGTGCATCGGGATGTGAATCCGTCGGGGGTGTAACCCCGACCTACGGTTGGGGTGGGGCTCCCTGCGGACTGTTCACGCTGCCGTGGGCCACGGCCTGATGCGGTCGAGCGTTTCGGCCAGCTCATCCCGGGCCTTTGCGGCATCGTGGTCCAACTGCAGGCCGGTCCAGAATCCCTCGCTGGTGCCGAAAAATCGCGACAGGCGCAGGCCGGTATCCACCGTGATCGCGCGAGTGCCGGCGATGATTTCGCCAATGCGCCGCTGCGACACGCCGATCTCCTTGGCCAGCCGGTACTGGGTGATGCCCATGGGTTCGAGGAACTCACGCAGCAGGATTTCTCCGGGATGTGGATAGGGAATCTGGCGCATGGCGTGTTTCCTGTGGATGGATGCTCAGTGGTAGTCGACGATTTCGACGCTGCCCGGGCCCGCAGCCGACCAGGTGAAGCACAGCCGCCACTGCTGGTTGATGCGGATGCTGTATTGGCCGCTGCGATCGCCGTGCAGCGATTCAAGGCGATTGCTGGGAGGAATGCGCAGGTCGTCCAGCGTTGCCGCCCGGTGGAGCATGGCCAGCTTGCGCATGGCGACGGCTTCAATGTTCACGAATCGTCGGCTCCGCTTGCCCTGGAACAGGGCCTCGGTTTGCCGACAACGAAAGGACTGGATCGCCACGGGGCGATACTATCGCGCGGCGATAGTATCATCAAACGTCAGCCAGTGAAATTACCCCGCAAGGCTGCTGTCCAGCGACTTCTGCGTGAGCCCGCAGGCGATTCCGCCGTGATCCCTGCACCTCGCCACGCCCGTGCCTCGCCGCGCCCCGGCGCAAACCGCTGCGCGGGTTGCGCCCTACGGGAGCCGCGAACACCGCGAAGGGCTCAACGGGGGGCGCGGCCTCGACCTGCGAACCGCCTGACTGTTGCGAAAGGTCACAATCTGACGCGCTGTGACCGGCCACTTCCGCTCCCCTACCATCAAAAGGCGGATCGCATCACGTTTCCCGCGTGCGCCGGTCGAGGCACGCTCCGCGCCCTTGTGCCCCATCACGCTTTTGCCATCGTTCAGTCCCGTTGACGCGGTTGGCACGCTGCTTGCACTATCTCTCCTGCCGGTGCGAAGCCTGGCCTCCCGGCCAAGGACAAGGCGCAAGAGCCAGTCCGAGCACCCAGGCAGTTAGCTAACCTTCCACTTTTCATTTGCAAAGGAAATTTCCCATGAAGACCATCCAGAAAGGCTTCACCCTGATCGAACTGATGATCGTCATCGCGATCATCGGCATCCTGGCCGCCATCGCGCTGCCGGCCTACCAGGACTACGTGGTCCGCACCAAGGTCTCCGAGGGTCTGGTTCTGGCCAACGCCGCGCGTACCGCCGTGGCCGAGTCCTTCGCCACCCGCAATACGGGTGCCATCGCTGCGTATGCCGGCACGGGTGTTGCAGCGGCCGGTTCCTACGGCTACGAGTACACCGCCGGCGAGAAGGTGGCTTCGATCGCCATTGCGGCGATTCCCAACGTGCAGACGCCGGCGATCGGTGGCGGCCGCATCACCGTGACTTATGCGGGTCAGCTTGCTACTGCGCTGGGTGGTCCGATCCTGCTGACTCCGGGCAGCGGCGCGATCGTTCCTGCGACCGGCCTTCCCCCTTCGCCGATGGCCGTGGGTGCCCCGGTGGTGTGGGGCTGCACGATCGGTGTTCCGGCTGCGTTCAAGTACGTCCCGGCCAACTGCCGCTTCTGATCCGGAACCGCGGGCTGCCGGGCGATTCCGGCAGCCTGCACCGCGATCGATCAAGGCCGCCTTGTAGGATGCAAGGCG
>CAUJIK010000067.1 GCA_963205255.1 Pseudomonadota bacterium | reverse complement strand
GTCGTCCTGCCACCCCGGCCTCGACCGCCGAGGAATTCATCGCGGCGAACGAAGTCGCCGTGCGAGCCTACCGCCCCAAACCCTATCCGCAGCGGCTGACCATCATCCGCGCCACCGTCAATGCCTTCGACAGTCCCGCCGCGATCGAAACCGGTCTCGGCTGGGCGCCGATCGCGGCGGGCGGCTTCGATCTGTTCAGCGTGCCGGGCGATCACATGTCGATCCTGGAAGAACCCGCGGTGGATGAACTGGCGCAGATATTGCGCAAAGTGCTGGCCTGAAAGGCCGAAATGACGATGCCTTGCCGGGGTCCGGACAGCCGCCGATCAAGCCGCCGCGATCAGCGCAGCTGTCCACACCGAGCGGATGCTCCACCACAGGACTGTCGTGAGCAATATGTTGCCCATGGTCGATGAGGCGACCTGGGGCATCGCCGAATAGAGCAGATGCACCAGCCGCGAACGAATTTCCGGCTCTACCCGCATCGCCATCCCGCATGTCCCGCGCGTTCCGGCATTCTCGGCCGATAGGCTTTTTGTGGTCCGTGAACGAAGTGCGGATATCCGTGAGCGCCGAAGCGCAGATTCAGTGGTTGGCTGGGGTGCCAGGATTCGAACCTGGGAATGGCGGGATCAAAACCCGCTGCCTTACCACTTGGCTACACCCCAACGAAATCAGGCTTCACGCATCCAGGCTCCGGGTCACGAAGCCCTGCCATGACTGCGGCAACGCCTGCGCAAGACGCCCGGCATCCTCGCGCGAAGAGCAGACCGTGAACACGCAGGCCCCGGTGCCCGTCAGCCGCCCCGGCCTGCCCTGTCCGGCGAGCCAGTCGAGCACCGCGGCCACCTGCGGATAGCGCTGCCGCACCACGGGTTCGCAATCGTTGCGACCCCCGTCCGCCGGCACGGCTGCGATTCTGCAAGCCGGGGTATCGCGGGTCAATTCCGCCGCAGCGAAGATCTCAGCCGTGGAGACGGCCACGCCCGGATGCACGATGAGATACCAGCGCGGCGGCAACGCCAGCGGCGTGATCTCATCACCACGGCCGCGGGCAAAGGCAGAGCGGCCATGCACGAATACCGGCACGTCGGCGCCCAGCGTCGCGCCCAGCGCGGCCAGACGATCGCGCGACCATTGCAGCTGCCAGAGATCGTTGAGCAGCAGCAGCACCGCCGCCGCATCCGAGCTGCCGCCCCCCAGTCCACCCCCGGCCGGGATGCGCTTGACCACGTGGATATCGGCGCCGTGAGCACAGCCAGCCGCCGCCTGCAGGGCGCGCGCGGCACGCACCGTCAGATCCGCCTCGTCCGGCAATCTCGCCAGCAGAGGATCCGAGGGCGGCGGCTCGCGCCGGATGGCGCCATCCGCGCGCAGACTCACCTGCACCTCATCGCAAAGATCCACCAGCTCGAACACGGTCTCGAGAGTGTGGTAACCATCGCTGCGCCGCCCGAGCACATGCAGGAACAGGTTGAGCTTGGCCGGAGCGCGCATCCGCATGCGGATCAGGGCGCAAGGTTCCATCGATCGATCACGATGCGCAGACGCAGGTCGTCGTGGCGCGCCGTGAGCCGTCGCGGCAGCTGCACCTGCCCCTGGGGCAGGCTGTGGGCGCGATACTCATCGAAGGTAACGTCCCAACCCTGCTGCGCAAGCGCGGCCAGGCGCCCATCCGCATCCAGCGATTCGCTCGCCGCGGAATCCGGCGCCGGCAGGCCGAGCACCCAGTAGCGCAGCGCCTCGAATGGCGGCTGCATGCCCACCTGCGTACCCAGCGCGGCCAGCGCCGCATCACCCTCCAGCTGCTCTCCACGGCTGTTGGTGATCACGATATCGCCCGCGGCCAGCCGCAGGCGCGTGACGCCCATGCCCAGCGGCCCACTCAGCCGCAGCAATGACGTGGCTTCCTGTTGTTCCCAGGCGAGTGAGGCCTGGGTGCCGCCGCTTGCGGTGTTCGCCGCTACACGGCCTTCGAAGGTGAAGTGCCCCAGATTCGCGAGCAGGGCGCGCCCCGCGGCGGCATCCAGCACCACGGTGGAGCCGGGCGGCCTTGTGACGCAGCCGGCGAGCAGCGCCAGCACCATGCAGCACAGCAGCCTGGATATGCGCACGCCGGGCATCAGCTCAACGCGCTGCTGGCGGCGCCTCGCCTGTCAGCCGTGCCACGGTCTCGCGCAGCCGCTTGTCTTCGGGCGCGGAGTTCAGCGCCTGCTGCCAGATGTAACGCGCGCGACCTTCCTCGCCGCTCTTCCACAGCGCCTCGCCGAAATGCGCGGCGATCTCCGCATCCCTGCTGTTGAACCAGGCGCGCTCCAGCACCGGCAGCGACTCCTTCACGCGGCCCTGCCGGAACAGCACCCATCCCATGCTGTCCTGGATCGCCGGGCTGTCCGGCGACACTGCCAGCGCGCTGCGCACCAGCTGCTCGGCACGCGGCAGGCGCCGGCCGTGGTCGGCCATGGTGAAGCCCAGCGCATTGGACACCTGCGGGTCGTCCGGCCGCAGGCCGTGGAGTTTTTCCAGCTGCGCTATCGCCTCGCGGCTGCGGTTGCCGCCCTCCAGCACCGTGGCGCGCTGATACATGAGGTCGGGATGATCCGGATAGCGGTCCAGCAAGGCGTCGAGCACCACCAGCGCGGCATCGACATCTTCATGGCGCGCCAGCAGCTGCGCGCGCATCGCGCCCACCTCGACTGCCGTCTCGGGCTTCTGCTCCAGGTATTCATCCAGCACCCGCATGGCGGCCTCGCGGTTGCCGTTGCGGAGCATCAGGCGCGCCATCGCACCCCGCGCCTGCAGAGCGATCGGCGTATCGAACAACAGCTGATAGGTGCGCGCGGCACGCAGCAGGTCATCACGCCGCTCGGCCAGCTGCGCGACGTAGTAGTAGGTCAGCGCGGTGGCGCTGCGATCGTCCAGCAAGGCCGCCAGGCGCGTCTCGGCCGCATCGTACTGGCCCTCCTCGATGGCAAAGCCGATGAGGCGATGCTCGGCGCCCAGTCTGGTGCGCGGCCCGGCCGCCAGACGCTCGAGCTCCTCACGGGCTTCGGTGTCGCGGTCGGCCGCGGACAGCAGATCCGCCACCAGGAAGGCGTTGTCTCCATCCAGCGCTTCGCCCAGGGCTCGCGCCCCGGCGATCGCGGCATCGTGCTCGCCCAGCACCGAACGGGCGCGCAGTTCGATGGACGCGGCTTCGACCAGGCCGGCGTCGAGCTTGCGGGCCTGCTGCGCAGCGGTGATCGCGGCGGTCATGTTCTGCGCGCCCATCGCCAGGCGCGCCTGCGCCAGCCGCACCGCGGCAGTGGGATCCTCCCCCACCAGCACCTCGGAAAACACCTGGTGTACGGCGGTGGCGCTGGTTTCCTCCTGCAGCAGCTCGGCAAAGCGCAGCGGATCCTGGCTGCCTGCCGAACCTGAATCGCGCCACGCGGCAAGCTCCTGCCGCGCAGCGGCAAGGTCGTAGCGCTTCAGCGCCACCACTGATGCAGCCAGCGCCGCCTCGCCCGAATAAGGCACCAGCTCCCGCCAGCGCGCCGCGGCCGCGCGCGCCGTGGCCAGCTGCTCGCAGCCCAGCGCCAGCTGCGTGGCCCTGGCGGCCACGCCGGCATCGTCGCTAACGCGCGCGGCGCCGAGATAGTTCTCGGAGGCGTCCCGGCAATTGCCCACGCGCAATGCGTCCTCGGCAGCGAGAATCCACTCGGATTCGCCGCGCGCGGCCTCCGCACCGCGGCGTGGCGCATCCTTGCCCGACGCGGCGCAACTGAGTGTCGAAACCAGCAGGACGAGACTGCCCGCCAGGCGCAAGCCTGTCAGAAGGCGGTGGGGATCAGGCATCATCACGTCACTATAGCCTTTTCACCCATGAAAGCCTCGATCCGCACCAAACTTGAGAAGACCGCCGACCGCTTCGAGGAAGTCGGTCACCTGCTGGCCGACCCCGCCACCGCGGGCGGCTCCAGCGAATTCCGCGAACTGTCGATGGAATACGCCCGCCTCGAGCCGGTGGCGGCTGGCTTCCGCGAATATATGGACCTCGAACAGCAGCGCCGCGCCGCCGCCGAGCTCGCGGCCGACAGCGACCCGGAAATGCGGGCCATGGGCGAGGAAGAGGCCCAGCGCCTGACGGCGCTGCTCGCCAGCCGCGACGAGGCGCTGGGGTTGCTGCTGCTGCCTAAGGATCCGCGCGACGAGCGCAACATCTATCTGGAAATCCGCGCCGGCACCGGCGGCGATGAAGCGGCGATCTTCGCCGGCGACCTGTACCGCATGTACACACGCTATGCCGAAGGCCGCGGCTGGCAGGTGGAGATACTGAGCGAGAACCCCGGCGAACATGGCGGCTACCGCGAAGTCATCAGCCGGCTGGTGGGCCGCGGCGCCTTTTCGCTGCTCAAGTTCGAATCCGGAGCGCACCGCGTGCAGCGGGTGCCGGAAACCGAGGCCCAGGGACGCATCCACACCTCCGCCTGCACGGTGGCGGTGCTGCCCGAGCTGGACGAGATCGACGACATCGAGATCAACCCGGCGGATCTGCGCATCGACACCTACCGCGCCTCGGGCGCCGGCGGCCAGCATGTGAACAAGACCGATTCGGCCATCCGCATCACCCATCTGCCCACTGGCCTCGTGGTCGAATGCCAGGACGAACGCTCGCAGCACAAGAACCGCTCGCGCGCGCTGGCGCTGCTCAAGGCACGGCTGCTGGCCGCCGAGCAGGAGAAGCAGCAGTCGGCGCAGGCGCAGTCACGCAAGCTTCAGGTGGGCAGCGGCGATCGCTCCGAACGCATACGCACCTACAACTTCCCGCAGGGCCGCGTCACCGATCACCGCATCAACCTCACCCTGTACAAGCTGGCCGAGGTGATGAACGGTCAGCTCGACGAATTGCTGGAAGCGCTGCAGCACGAATTCCGGGCCGAGGAGCTGGCGGCGCAGACCGCGGACTGAAGGCCGCGGGCGCTACACGGCCGCCGCAAGACGGGCCAGTTCCCCCAGGCGGTGGATGGCATCGGCAATAGCCGCCGTGAACGGAAAGCCGCAGTTCAGCCGCAGGCAGTTCGCATAGCGGCCGGATGCAGAAAACATGGCGCCGGGCACGAAATCCACCCCGCAGCGGCTGGCCTCGTCGTAGAGCAGCATGGTGTCCACCGCGCCCGGCAACTCCACCCACAGCACATAGCCGCCCTGCGGCTGCGACAGGCGCGTGCCTGCCGGGAAGTGGTCCTGCACACACTGCGACACGCGCGCCACCTGCTCCGCGCAGCGCTCGCGCAGCCGCCTCAGGTGACGCTCATAGCGGCCGCTGGCCAGATACTCGGCCAGCATCTCCTGCGGCAGCAGCGCCGTGGCGCCGGAGAGGTTCTGCTTCAGCGCCCGCAGGCTGTCGTGATGACGGCCGGAGGCCACGAACCCCACGCGCACGCCGGGGGCCAGGGATTTCGAGAACGAGGAACACAGCAGCACGCGGTCATCACGATCGAAGGCCTTGCAGGGCAAGGGCCTCGAGCCATCGTGCGCGAGATCGCCATAGATGTCGTCCTCGATCAGCGCGATGTCGGCCTCGCGGCACAGCGCCACCAGCTGCCGCTTGCGCGACTCGGGCATGAGGCTGCCGCCGGGATTGCTGAAATTCGCAATGGTGAGGCAGGCGCGCACGCCCTGCCCGCTGCGGCCGCCGAGCAGTTCGCGCAGCGCCTCCACCGACAACCCGTCCCGCGGATGCATGGGCACTTCCAGCAGCTTCACGCCCAGGCTCTCGGCCAGCTGCAGGAAGCCGAAATACACGGGCGATTCGATGGCGATGGTGTCGCCCGGCCGGGCCACGGCGCGCAGCGCAAGCGTCAGCGCCTCCATGCAGCCATTGGTGATCACCAGGTCATCGGCCGGCAGCGCCATGCCGACATGCGCGTAGTGAGCGCTGATCTGGCGGCGCAGGGATTCACTGCCACGCATGCGCGCCGGATAGATGGCGAGCAGTTCCGGCTGGCGGCGCAGCGCGCGCATCTGGCTGCTGCGCAGCGCGGCCTGCGGATACAGCGCCGGATCGGGAATGGCCTGACCCAGCCGCGCCATCACCGGATTCGCGCTGGCTTCGGCCAGGCGCTTGAGCATGGCCTCGGCGCCGACCAGCCTTGCGGTACGCGGCAGGCTCACCGCCTCGGGCACCGGCGCGGGCGCGCGGCGTGTGGCGACGAAATAACCGGACTTGGGCCGCGATTCGATCAGCCCGCGCTGCTCCAGCAGCCGCAGCGAAGCCACGGCCGTAGTGATGCTGATACGCCGCTGCAGCGCCAGACGCCGCACCGAAGGAATGCGCGCCCGCGGCGGCAAGGCGCCCGACGCGATGAGGGTCGCCAGATCGTCGGCAACCACATGGTAAAGAGGCGCGGAATCATCCATATCTCAACTGTACCCTGATATTTTCGGATTTTGTGTATCTGTACACTTTCGACAGCCGGCCCGAACATGCGGCCATGCATGTCCTGAACCTCGCCGTCGGTCCGCTGATTCTGTTCGCCCTGGTGACCTCCATCACGCCCGGCCCCAACAACCTGCTGCTGATGCGTTCGGGGGCCGCCTTCGGCGTGCGCCGCTCGCTGACGCATCTGGCCGGCATCCAGCTCGGGTTCGTCGGCCTTGTGGTGCTGTCGCATGTGGGCGTCGGAGCCATGCTGATGGCGCTGCCCGGCGCCTTCAGCCTGCTGCGCTGGGCCTGTTTCGGCTACCTGCTGTGGCTGGCGGTGGTGATCCTGCGCGATGCGCGCCGTCCGGCAGTGCCCGCCTGCCCTACGGCCGGCGCATCGCCGGCTTCGCGCCCGATGAGCCTCACCGAAGCGGTGCTGTTCCAGCTCATCAACCCCAAGGCCTGGATGATGACCATCACCATCGCCAGCGCCTTCTACGGCGACGCCTCGCCGCGACCGCTGGAGCTGGCGGCTGCCATCGCCATCTGCATACCCATCGGCGGGCTGTGCATGCTGGTGTGGACGGTATGGGGCGCCTCGGTCGACAGGATGCTGAAGGCGCCGACGGCACGCAGCCTCTACGGCTACGGCATGCCCTTCACCGTGGCGCTCACGGCGATGTGGATGCTGCGCTAGGAGTCAGGCAACCGAGCTCATCGGCATCGGGCGCGGAGCGCTCTGGCGCTGGTTCAGCTCCGCGACCATCGAGGCATCATTGTCGTCAGCTTCCAGATAGTTTCATTTCCAGCCAAATCCTCGGCCGCTGCGCAAGGGCCGGCGCCTATTTCGCGGCCACGGCCAGCAGGGCCCGCCAGGCGCTCACCGACACGGCACCCCAGTAGACCACCGGCAGCGACAGCACACCGGCCATCAGCCAGCGCGAGAAGGTGAGACCGGCATGGCTGCTCTGCGCGTCCTGGCCGGCGAGATTCATCACCACGGCCATCAGGATGCCGGTGAGCAGCACGAACACCAGCACCGCGGCCAGCGTCGCGGCGACGATCGCCGCCACGGCGAGAAAGCGGCCGCGCACCAGCGTCGCGCTGCGGCGCAACGCCGCCAGCACCCCCAGCCTCTCTTCGATCTGCGCCGGCCAGCTGAACAGCAGATACATCAGCGCCGCCATGCCCGCCAGCAGCACGGGCACACCCAGCTTCCAGCCGGTGTACATCAGCGCCAGCCCCGGCAGCAGCAGCGCCACACAGGGCAGCACCACACCCAGCGTCGGCAGCAAGCCGGCCAGACTGCGGCGCAGCGAATCCAGCACCCCGAGCCGCGTCCCGCGCGCGCGCGCCAGTTGCTGACGCAGGATGCCCGCATAGCAGATGAGCATCAGCACAGTGCTGGCGGCATACAGGCCCCACCACTCACCGCTGTGCAGGAAGCCGCGCTCTTCGCCCAGGGTCACCGCTTCCGCGCCGGGCGTGGCGCCGGCAGCCACACCCAGCACCGCCAGCGGCAGACATCCCGGAAGCGAGACCTGAAATAATGGCCAGGCGGCGCCGAGCACCTCGCGCGGCATCAGGACAGAAGCCACTGGCAAAGAGCGGACGGGAACAGGAGCGGCGGGTTCAATAGTGGACAAGATGGATTCCAGCGCGGCGGATACGCAGACAGCCGGCAATTTAGCAGAGCCGGATCGCGTGCGGACGCTGCTGGCCGAGGCGCGCGCCGCGGGCGTGGCAAGCCTGGACGCCCAACTGCTGCTGGGCGCGCTGACCGGCCGGGATCGCGCGCACCTCATCGCCTTCGACGAGCACGAGGTCGCTGCACCGACCGCCGCGCTGTACCGCGCCAACCTGCGGCGGCGCGCGGCCGGTGAACCGCTGGGCTACATCACCGGCGTGCGCGAATTCTGGTCGCTGCCGCTGAGCATCGCTCCCGGCGTGCTGGTGCCGCGACCGGAAACCGAGCTGCTGGTGGAGCGCTGCCTGGCGCTGTTCGATGCGGCGCCGCGGCGCATCGCGGATCTGGGCACCGGGTCACTGGCCATCGCGGCGGCGCTGGCGCGCGAACGGCCCGCATGGACCGTGATCGCCACGGACCGCTCGGACCGGGCGCTGGAGATCGCCGCCCTCAACCGCCAGCGACTGAGACTGTCCAGCATCCAGTTGCGGCAGGGCAGCTGGTGCGAGGCGCTGGGCGAGGAGACCTTCGACGCCATTCTCAGCAATCCGCCCTATGTGGCGCCCGAAGATCCGGCGCTCGCGGCACTGGGTTTCGAGCCGCAGGAGGCCCTGGTGGCCGCCGATGAGGGTTTCGCCGATCTGTTCGCCATCGCGGCAGCTGCCCGCCGGCACCTGCGCGAAGGCGGCATGCTGCTGCTGGAACATGGCGCCACGCAGGCCGGACGACTGGCCGCCGAACTTGTGCGCCTCGGCTACGCTCGCGTAGTCTGCCACCGCGATCCGGCCGGTCGTGATCGCGTCACTGAAGCACAAAGGTAATTCAATGGTCCGTTTCGAGACTTCCCTGGGCGGTTTCACGCTCGAACTGGATGCCGACAAGGCTCCGATCACCGTCGAGAACTTCCTCAAGTATGTGGATGAGGGCTTCTTCGATGGCCTCATTTTCCACCGCGTGATTCCGGGCTTCATGATCCAGGGCGGCGGCATGACGTCCGACATGGCGCAGAAGGAAAATCACGCGCCGATCAAGAACGAAGCGGCCAATGGCCTGAAGAACCAGCGCGGCTCCATCGCCATGGCGCGCACCAACGACCCGCACAGCGCCACCTCGCAGTTCTTCATCAATCTCGCGGACAACGGCTTTCTCGACAACGCGCCGGGCAACCACGGCTATGCCGTGTTCGGCCGCGTGGTCGACGGGATCGACACCATCGACCGCATCGCCAAGGAGCGCACCGGCCGCCGCAAGGGCCATGACGATGTGCCCGTCAACGATGTGGTGATCCAGTCGGCAAAGCGGGTCGAAGCCGCCTCCTGATGCGCTGGCTGCGGCGCGCGGCGCGCGCCCTCGCGTGGACATTGCTGGCCTGCAGCCTGGGCTCGGTCCTGGCAGTGCTCGCGCTGCGCTACATGCCGCCGCTCACCACTTCCTTCATCGTGCAGGCGCGCATCGCCGCCCTGCTCGGCGAGGGAGAGGCGCCGCAGTTCCGGCGCCAGTGGCGCCCGCTGCAAGCCATCTCGCCGCAGTTGCAGCTGGCCGTGATCGCCTCGGAGGATCAGCGTTTCGCCGAGCACCAGGGGTTCGACTACCGCCAGATCCGCAGGGCGCTGGACGAGGCCAACCGCGGTGGCCGCGCGCGCGGCGCCAGCACCATTTCGCAGCAGGTGGCGAAGAACCTGTTCCTCTGGGGCGGCCACAGCTGGATGCGCAAGGCTCTGGAGGCCTGGTTCACGCTGCTCATCGAAACCGCCTGGCCCAAGCAGCGCATCCTCGAGATGTACCTGAACATCGCCGAATTCGGACCGGGGATCTATGGCGCCGAAGCGGCGGCCCGCGCCTTCTTCGACCGCCCCGCACAGAACCTCGGCCGCGAGCAGGCCGCAAGACTTGCCGCCGTGCTGCCCAGCCCGCGGCGCATGAATGCCGGCAAACCCAGCCGCTATGTGCTGCAGCGGCAGCAGCAGATCGAGGCGCAGATGCGCGCGCTGGGCGGAACCGGGTGGCTGGCGCGTCTGGCCGATACCTCAGTTCAGTGAAGTCGAGCCGCTCCCGGCGGCCGGCATGAACAGCTGCGCCGCATCCACCGCATCGAAGCGATAGGGCTTGCGGCAGAACTCGCAGGTGACGGTCACCGCGCCCTGCTCGGCGATGATGGAATCTATCTCCGGCTGGCCCAGCGACCTCAGCATCGCGCCCACACGCTCGCGGTTGCAGCGGCAGGCGAAGCGCACCGGCTCGGCGTCGAAAAGCCGCAGGTCATGGCCGCCGAACAGGCGGCCCAGCACCGTGCGCGCATCCGTCGCCAGCAGTTCGGCGCCGGCAAGCGTCGCCATCAGAGCCGCTGCTTCGTCCCACAGATCCAGCAGCTGCGCCTCGCCCGCCTCCCCGGCCGAGGCCGGCTCGGGCAGCTTTTGCAGCAGCAGGCCGCCGGCCGCGACGGCATCGGCTGCCAGCACCACACGCGTGGGCAGCTGCTCCGACACTTCGAA
>CAUJIK010000066.1 GCA_963205255.1 Pseudomonadota bacterium | reverse complement strand
GTGACGCGAAGATCAGCTGGTCGATGCGGTCTCCACCCAGCGCAAGACCGGTGGTGGCCAGCACCTCGAATCGGGATTCGTCGTGACGGATCAGGCTCAGATCCAGCGTGCCACCACCGAAATCCACCGTCAGCGCCAGGCCACCGCGCGGTGGCTGCGTGCGCCAGCGCCAGCTCAGCGTGGCCGCAACGGGCTCGGAACCGAACTGCGCCAGCGGCAACCCCGCATGCTCGAGCGCTTCAGTCAGCCGGGCGCAGGCAACGGCATTGCGGTCGGCATGCCGGCCTTCGAAGTGAACCGGACGCCCCACATGTGCCGGCGGCAGCGGCGCACCGCAGGCCTGCGCGATGTGTTCGCGCATGTGCTGCAGGATGGGCGTGAGCAAGGCGACGAGCCGGTATTGCCGGTCGAATACGCCCAGACGCTCGAGATGCGGATCTCCCAGCAGGCGCTTGAGACCCAGGAACAGCCGCCCCGGCAGTGTGCGGTCCACGGGCGGGCCGTAGACTACATGACGATCGGTCTGCAGCCGCGAGATGTCCTCACCGGCCTCATTGCCGCCCACCGACGAGGCCGACTCTCCGATCACCGTCGCCACCAGCTCCACGCGCCGGCCGCGATTTTCCTCCACGTAACGCGTGATGGCGCGACCGCCGACGAGCGCGCGGTATTCGCGGTCCAGGTGCACGGCGGTGGGCAGGATGGGCGACGGCCCGACAGCGGTTTCGTCCAGCGTGATGCTGACAAGACGCTCGCCGTCGAACCAGGCCGCCGCCGAGTTCGACGTGCCGAAATCCAGCCCGATGCCGACGCGCACTATTCCGGCGATGTCCGGCCCAGATGGCTGCGGCGATAGCCGTAAAGCGCGTAGGTGACGAGGCCGATCAGCGCCCAGATGCAGAACAGCTTCACCGTGTAGGCGCCGAGGCTGAAGAACAGCACCACGCAACCGATCATGGCCAGCGGCCCCACCAACCAGAGCATCGGCGTGCGGAACTGGCGCCGGCGATGGGGCTCGCGCACACGCAGCACCATCACGCCGATGGAAACGGCGAAGAAGGCGAACAGCGTGCCGGAGTTGGAGATGTCCGCCAGCATGCCCACGGGGAACATGGCCGAGAACAGCGCCACGGCGACGCCGGTGAACATCGTGACCACATGCGGAGTCTGGAAGCGCGGGTGCACCTTCGAGAGCACGTCGGGCAACAGCCCGTCACGCGACATGGTGAACAGGATGCGCGTCTGCCCATAGATCATGATCAGCACCACCGACGGCAGCGCGATGATGGCGGCGGCCGCGACCCAGTTGCCCATGTTCGGCCAGCCCAGCTCGCGCAGCACGAAAGCCAGCGGCTCCTTGGACGCCGCCAGCGCGCCATCGGGCTGGGCGCCCACGGCGCCGGCCGCTCCATAGGCCACCAGCAGGTAGAACAGCGTGCACACGACCAGCGAACCGATGAGACCGATGGGAATGTTGCGCTGGGGGTCGCGGGTTTCCTCGGCCGCGGTCGATACCGCGTCGAAGCCGACATAGGCGAAGAAGATGGAAGCCGCCGCGCCGATCACACCCACGCCCGAAAGCGGCGTGCCCCAGCCATTGGGCATCATGGGCTCGAAATTGGCGTGGTTCACGGCCGGCACCGCAATGGCGATGAAGGCGGTGAGCGCCAGGATCTTCACCACCACCAGGACAGCCGTGACCTTGGCGCTGTGGGAGGTGCCAAGGATCAGCAAACCCATGAGGAGCAGCGACAGCAGGCAGGCAAGCAGGTTGAAACCGCCGGCCACCGTGGTGCCATCCGGCAACGTGACGGTGTCTGCAGGCCCCGCCGTAAGCGCGGTCGGCAGACCCCAGCCTATGGAATGCAGAAAGCCGTTGATGTAGCCCGACCAGCCCACGGCCACGGCCCCGGCCGCCACGGCGTATTCGACCATGAGCGCCCAGCCCACCACCCAGGCCACCATCTCTCCCAGCACCGCGTAGGAGTAGGTATAGGCCGAACCCGAGACCGGCACCATCGAGGCGATCTCGGCGTAGATCAGCGCCGTGAGCAGGCACACGCCGGCGGCGATGACGAAGGACCACATCATGCCCGGGCCGGCTTTCTGCGCCGCCACGGAAGTGAGCACGAAAATGCCGGTGCCGATGACGGCGCCAATGCCCAGCATGGTGAGGTCCCAGGCGCCCAGCTGACGCTTCAGGCTCTTCTTCTCGGCCGTGGCAAGGATGAGGTCGAGCGGCTTGATGCGCCAATTCATACGGGACTCCCTGAAGTTCCTGGATTCTAGTCAGGCTTGCGGCGCCATTGCCAGCGCAGCCGCTTCGCACCGGACGGGACCTTCACCTGCCCGCATCCTGGTTCGCATCCAGCAGCTTGCGCAGCCGGATGTTCACCATTTCCACACACACCGAGAACGCCATGGCGAAGTACAGATAGCCCTTGGGCACTTCGTGCCCGAAGCCATCCGCGACCAGCACCATGCCGACGAGAATCAGGAACGCCAGCGCCAGTATCTTCACCGTGGGATGGCGGTCGACGAAGCGCGCGATCGGGCCCGACATCACCATCATCACGATGATGGCGATCACGATGGCCGCCACCATGATGGGCACCTGGTGCGGCTCGGCCAGGCCCACCGCCGTGAACACCGAATCGAGCGAGAACACGATGTCGATGATGGCGATTTGCACCACGATGATGACGAAGCTCGAGAACAGCCGCGCCTTGCGGTTGTCCTCGGCGCCTTCGAGCGTGTGATGGATCTCGAGCACGCTCTTGACCAGCAGGAAGGCGCCGCCGATGAGCAGCACCAGATCGCGGCCGGAGAAGTCGTGGCCGAAAATGGCGAACCACGGCTTGGTCAGCCGCGTGAGCCAGACGATGGACAGCAGCAGCGCCAGGCGGGTGATCATCGCCAGCGCAAGGCCGATGATGCGCGCCCGGTCGCGCTGCGCCTCGGGCAGGCGGCCGACCAGGATCGAGATGAAGATGATGTTGTCGATGCCGAGCACGATCTCGAGCACCGACAGAGTGGCCAGCGCCACCCAGGATGCCGGATCAGAAAGCAGTTCGATCATCGGCATCCTTGTTACACCCCGTCAGGGCAGGCTGTCCACTTCGCGGCCGCGCACCGTCGGGAACACATGCTCGGCCTTCAGCCCCAGGTCCAGGGCCACCGCGGAAGAGATGTAGATCGACGAATAGGTGCCGGCGAGAATGCCGATCACCAGCGCCTCGGAGAAGCCGCGCAGCGCCGGGCCGCCGAATATCAGCAGTGCCACCACCACGATCAAGGTGGTGAGCTTGGTCATGATGGTGCGCGACAGCGTCTGGTTCACCGACTGGTCAAGCACCATGACGGGCTCCAGCCGCCGGTTGGCCTCGAAGCGCTCGCGGATGCGGTCGAAGATGATGATGGTGTCGTTGAGCGAGTAGCCCACCGTGGCCAGCAACGCCGCGATCACCGCGAGGTCAAAGGTGGTCTGCGACAGCGCGAACCAGCCGATGATGAGGATGGGATCGTGCAGCAGCGCCAGCGTGGCGCCGGCCGACAGGCGCCAGGTGTGGAAGCTGAAGATGATGTAGACGAAGATGCCGGCGAAGGTGAACAGCAGTGCCCAGATGGCGGCGTTGCGCAGCTCCACGCCCACCTGCGGGCCGACGAACTCGATGGGCTGGATCACGACGTCCGGATCGATACCTTGCAGCGCCGTGGTCACGCGCTCGCGCACCTGATCCACCGACAGCGTGCTGTCGGGTGGCAGGCGGATGGACACATCGCGCGAGGAGCCGAAGTTGGTCACCGAGGGCTCATGGAAGCCCGCCTGTTCGAGACCGGTGCGGATGCGCTCGATGGGCGCGGCATCGGTGAAAGTCACCTCGGCCACGGCGCCACCGGTGAAATCCACGGCGAGGTTCAGGCCGCGCGTGAAGAACAGCGCGATCGATCCGATCATCAGCAGCGCGGACAGCACATACCAGATGCGCCGCGTCGCCATGAAGGAGAAATTGGTCTTCTTGTGAAAGAACTCCACGTGGGACTCCCGGTCAACCGATGGCCAGGCGTGCCGGCTTGCGGCGGCCGCCGTAGATGAGCGTCAGCAGCGCGCGGGTGCCGAGCAGCGTGGTGAACATCGAAGTAGCGATGCCCAGCGTCAGCACCACCGCAAAGCCGCGGATCGGGCCGGTGCCGAACACCCACAGCACGATGCCGGCGATGGCCGTGGTGATGTTGGCGTCGAAGATGGCCGAGAAGGCCTTCTCGAAGCCGGCACGGATCGCCGTCTGCGGCGACACACCATTGCGCAGCTCCTCGCGGATGCGCTCGTAGATGATGACGTTGGCGTCCACCGCCATGCCGACGGTGAGCAGGATGCCGGCGATGCCCGGCAGCGACAGCGCCGCGCCCATCAGCGACAGCAGCGCGGTGAGCAGGATGACGTTGCCGAACAGCACCACCGCCGCCACCACGCCGAACAGGTGGTAATAGAAGATCATGAAGCCGAACAGCGCCGCCATGCCGATGAGCAGCGACTTGGTGCCGGCGTCGATGCTGGCCTGACCCAGCGACGGGCCGATCACGCGCTCGTTGACCACGAACAGCGGCGCGGCCAGCTGGCCGGAGCGCATCAGCAGCGCAAGGTCGCGCGCCTCGCCCTGCGACAGCCCGGTGATCTGGAACTGGTTGCCGAACACGCCGCGGATGGTGGCCTCGCTGATCACCTGCTGGGTGGTGATGTCGCGCTCGGTTTCCTCGCCGTTGACCACGACCTTCTGGCGGCTCTTCTCGATGAACACCACCGCCATCGGCCTGCCGAGGTTGGCCTGAGTGGTGCGCAGCATCTGGTCGCCGGCCTGCGCATTGAGGCGCACCGAAACACCGGGACCATCCTGCGTGGCCGTGGAAGTGGCGTCGACCAGCTGGTCGCCGGTGGCGATCACCTCGCGCTTGAGCAGCGTCGGACGCCCGTCGCGATGGTAGTAAAGGCGCGAGCCCAGCGGCGCGCGGCCGCGCGCGACGGCCTCCTGCACGCTGTTGACCGTGTCGGTCAGACGGAACTCCAGCGTTGCCACCTTGCCGAGGATGTCCTTCACCTCGGCGCTGTTGAGCACGCCCGGCAGCTGCACATTGACGCGGTCGATGCCCTGCTGCTGCACGATGGGCTCGGAAACGCCCAGCTCATTGACGCGATTGCGCAGCGTGACGATGTTCTGCTGGATGGCATTGCGCTGGCGTTCGGTGATCTGGGCATCCGACAGCACGGCCTGCACATAGCGGCCGCCGGCGCCGTCCGCGGCCGTGTAGCTCAGGTCGGTGGCCACCGCCTGCATGGCGGCGCGCGCGGCGCCGGTATCGGTGCCCGGCGGCAGCAGCACGCGCACACCGATGTTGCTGCCGCCGTCGCCGGACACCTGCGTGACATCGGTGAAGGCGAGATTCTTCGCCGTCAGCGCGCGGCGGAAATCCTGCTCGTAACTGTCGAGCAGCTGGTCCACGGCGCCGTTCACATCCACCTGATAGCTCAGGTAGAGACCGCCGCGCAGATCAAGGCCCAGCGGCATGGGTCGCAGACCCAGCCCGCGGAAGAACGCCGGCGCGCGCGAGGCGCTGGAAAGCGCCGACACATGCGTCGCGGCGAGCGCGTCGTTCGCCGCGTCGCGCGCGCGCAGCTGCTCCGGCACGTCCTCGAACAGCACCATCGCCCGGCCATCATCGACGAATGCCCGCTTGTAAGGCGCTCCGCGCGCCTTGAGCAGATCCTCGATCTGCGCGATCCCCGCCGCATCGACAGGGTTGCGGTCCTTGCGCGCCACCTGCAGCGCCAGGTCCTCGCCGAAGAAGTTCGGCGCGGCGAACACCAGCGCCAGCAGCATCACCACGGCGACCAGGATGTATTTCCAGCGGGCGAATTCGAGCATGGCGGATCAGGCGCTCTTGTACGTTCCCTTGGGAACCAGCTGGGTGACCTGGGACTTCTGCACCTTGATGCGCACGTTGTCGGCGATCTCGAGGGTGATGAAGCCGTCGGAGATCTCGACGATCCTGCCCAGGATGCCGCCGGCGGTGACCACCTCGTTGCCCGTCTGAAGCTCGGAGAGCATCTTCTGGTGTTCCTTGGCGCGCTTCTGCTGCGGACGGATCAGCAGGAAATAGAACACGACGACGAAAACCACCAGCACCAGAATCTGCGACATTCCGCCGCCCGTGGGCGCGGCGCCGCCGGCCGCCTGGGCATGGGCGTCAGCAATCAGAAAGCTCATGGGAAATATCCCCCGTGGAAAAAGGCGCGGCATTATGCCACAGGCACCGGCTTTGCCCCCTCCCGCCGTCGGGCCAGGGTCTCCCGGGCGAATGCCGCAAAGCGGCCCTGCTCCAGCGCCTCGCGCATCTGGCGCATCAGGTCGAGGTAGAAATGCAGGTTGTGCAGGGTGTTGAGCCGCGCCCCGAGGATCTCGTTGCAGCGGTCCAGGTGCCGCAGATAGGCCCGGGAATAGTGGCGGCAGGTATAGCAGCCGCAGCCGGGGTCGATGGGGCCGGTGTCGGCCGCATGGGCCGCGTTGCGGATGTTGATCACGCCGGTGGCCGTGAACAGATGCCCGTTGCGGGCGTGGCGGGTGGGCATCACGCAGTCGAACATGTCCACGCCGCGCGCCACCGCCGCGATCAGGTCCTCCGGGCGCCCCACACCCATGAGGTAGCGGGGCCGCTCGCGCGGGATATGCGGCTCGATGCCCTCCAGCACGGCCAGGCGCACCTCCTCGGGCTCCCCCACCGCAAGGCCGCCGATGGCATAGCCCGGGAAACCGATGTCCACCAGCGATGCCAGCGACGCCTGACGCAGCGCGCCATACATGCCGCCCTGGATGATGCCGAACAGGTTGCCGGCCGGCGGCCCGCCGCCGGGATGGCCCGCAGCGGGATCGTCGCGATAGTAGTGGCGGTGCGAACGCGCCGCCCAGCGCATCGAGCGCTCCATGGATTCGCGCGCCTGCGCCTCGGTGGCCGGCCACGGCGTGCAGTCGTCGAAGCACATGGCGATGTCGGAGGCCAGCTGGCGCTGCACATCCATCGACCCCTCGGGCGTCAGTGACACCTGCGAACCGTCGATGGGCGAGGCAAAACGCACGCCCTCCTCGCTGATCTTGCGCAGTTCGGCGAGGCTGAACACCTGGAAGCCGCCGGAATCGGTGAGGATGGGCCGCGACCAGTGCATGAAGCCATGCAGCCCGCCATGCGCGCCGATCACGCCGGTGCCCGGGCGCAGCATCAGATGGAAGGTGTTGCCGAGAATGATCTGCGCCCCCAGGCCTTCCAGCTCCTCGGGCGTCATCGCCTTCACGGTGCCGTAGGTGCCCACGGGCATGAAGGCCGGCGTCTCGATCACGCCCCGGTCCAGCGTGAGCCGGCCGCGCCGCGCCGCGCCTTCCTGCTTCAGCAGCTCGAAGCTGATCATGCCGGCACACCCGGGCGCGCGGCGGGCTGCGGCGTCACCCACATGGCATCGCCATAGCTGAAGAAGCGGTAGCGCTGGCGCACCGCGTGGTCATAGGCCGCGAGCACCTGCTCGCGGCCGGCGAAAGCGGCGACCAGCATCAGCAACGTCGACTCCGGCAGATGGAAATTGGTGATGAGCGCGTCCACGACGCGGAAAGCATAGCCCGGCGTGATGAACAGGCGCGTGTCGCCACTGCCGGCGCGCAGCGATCCGCCGGCGGCGGCGGATTCCAGAGCCCGCGCCACCGTGGTGCCCACGGCAACCACGCGGCCGCCAGCGGCGCGACAACGCTCCACGGCCGCAACCAGCGCCGCATCCACTTCATAGCGCTCGGCATGCATCACATGGGTGGCGATGTCATCGACGCGCACCGGCTGGAAGGTGCCGGCCCCCACGTGCAGCGTAACCTGCGCGCGCGCGATGCCGCTCGCATCCAGCTGCGCCACCAGCCCCTGGTCGAAGTGCAGGCTGGCGGTGGGCGCCGCCACGGCTCCGGGTGCGCGTGCAAAGATGCTCTGGTAGCGCTGCTGGTCCGAGGCATCGGCGACCCTGCTGATATAGGGCGGCAGCGGAATGGCGCCATGCGTGCCGAAGAAGGCCAGCACCTCATCAGGCATACGCACCCGCCACAGATCCCCGGCGCGCTCCAGCACCTCGACCTCACCGCCCGCCGTGGTGATCAAAAGGCCCGGCCGCACCGGCTTGCTGGCGCGCAATTGCACCAGCGCCTCGCGTTCGCCGGTGGCCCGTTCAAGGAAAATCTCCACCCGGCCACCGGAGGGCTTGCTGCCGAACAGCCGCGCCGGCACCACGCGCGTGTCGTTGAACACCAGCAGGTCTTCCGGCGCCAGCAGCGAGGGCAGATCGGCGAACCGGCGGTCGGCGATGGCGCCATCGCGCCCATCAAGGCACAGCAGGCGGCTGGCCGAACGCTGCGCCAGCGGCGCCTGCGCGATCAGCTCGGGAGGCAGTGGGTAGTGGAAGTCAGCGCGGCGCACGGGCCGCGCATGTTAGGCAAGCGCCGCTGGCGCGTCCATTCAGCCATACTCGCCCCATGATCATGCCCGGGAACCCGACGAGAAACCTGCCATGAGCGACTACGCGCCAGGCTCCAGCAGGGGCGGCGAGGCCATCGTCGACCTGCGCAGCGATACGGTCACGAAACCGACACCGGCCATGCGCGCCGCCATCGCCGCCGCGCCCGTCGGTGATGATGTCTTCGGCGACGACCCGATCGTCAACGCACTGCAGCAGCGCGTGGCCGCGCTGCTGGGCAAGGAGGCCGCGCTCTTCATGAGCAGCGGCACGCAGAGCAATCTGTGCGCCGTGCTCGCCCATTGCGGTCGGGGAGATGAATACATCGTCGGCCAGCTCGCCCACACCTACCGTTACGAAGGCGGCGGCGCGGCGGTGCTGGGCAGTGTCCAGCCCCAGCCGCTGGTCAACGAGCCCGACGGCACGCTGAAACTCGATGACATCGCCGCCGCGATCAAGCCCGATGACGCGCACTTCGCGCGCACGCGGCTGCTGGCCCTGGAGAACACCTGGAACGGCCAGGTGCTGTCCGCCGCATACACCGCCCAGGCCTGCGAGCTGGCCCATGCGCGTGGTCTCGCCACGCATCTGGACGGCGCCCGCCTGTTCAACGCCGCCGTGGCCTCGAACCGCACGGTGGCCGAGCTCGCGCGCGACTTCGATTCCGTGTCGATCTGCTTCAGCAAGGGCCTGGGCGCGCCCATCGGCTCCATGTTCATCGGCTCGCGCGAGCTGGTCGCCCGTGCCCACCGGATGCGCAAGATGGTCGGCGGCGGGCTGCGACAGGTGGGTCTGCTGGCCGCGGCCGCCGACCATGCGCTGACCCATCATGTCGAGCGCCTGGCCACCGATCACCGGCTCGCGAAGCAACTCGCCGACGGCCTCGCGGCGCTGCCCGGCATCACGGTCACGCCGCCGCAGACCAATATCGTCTTTGTCCAGATCAGCGGCGGGCGCGGGCCTGCCCTGCTCGATCACCTGAGGGCGCGCGGCGTGCTGGCCACCGGCCTGACCGGCCTGCGCTTCGTCACCCACATGGATGTCGATGCCGGCGGCATAGCGCATGCGATCGCAGCCACCGCCGAATTCCTGAAGGCCTGACCCACACCGCCCGCCCAGCCCTCTCAGCCGCGCGGCGCAGCCGCGCTCTGCTGGCCGCGGCCATCGCGCGCGCGCGCGGCCCCGGGCAACGTCACCTCGATGTTCTGCGCGCGGCGGTCGCGCATCACCTTCAGGGTGAGCTTCTCTCCCGGCTGGTAGGACCCGAGGATGCGCGTGGCATGCGCGGCGCTGCTGGGCTCGCGGCCATCGATGGCGACGATCACATCGCCGTCCTGAAGCTTGAATTCATCACCTCGGGGAGCCCGCACCACCAGCACACCGGATTTCACCCCGAAATAGCTGCCCAGGCGCTCCGAAAGCGTAGCGAGCTCCATGCCGCGGAAGCGCTCCGGGCCGGGGCCGCGCAGCGCCAGCGTCCTTGCGCCATCGGGACCTTGCCGCATCTGGATGGCGGGAGCATCGATGATGAAGCGCCCTGGCCCCGGACCCATTCCCGCCATGCCGCGCGCCACCGGCGGCGCCGCCCGCGGCGTGACATCGAACTCCATTTTCCGGCCCTCGCGCTGCACGGCCAGCTTCACCTTGAGACCCGGATCCAGCTCGCGCATGCGCTCGACCAGCGCGCCGCCCGGATCGCGGGCCTTGCTGAGGTCGGCGCCGCCGATGGCCGTGATCACGTCACCCTGCTTGATGCCGGCCTGTTCGGCAGGCCCGCCGGGGCTGACGGCCATCACTCTGGCCCCGCCATCGCCGCGCTGCACCTGCACCCCCAGCTGCGCACGCGGCCCGACCTGCGGGAAACGCATCATCAAGCGGTCCTGCGCGTCGCGCCCCAGTTGCGATGAAAGCTCGCCGACCTCGCGCGCCGCCGCATCGAGACGATCGCGCGCGGCCTCGAGCTGCTGCTCCAGTTGCTGCTGCGAAGATTGCGTGGACGCGGGCTCCGCGGCCGACGCCGCGACCGCCACGGCGCCTGCCAGCCCCCATGCGGCGCAACGAACAAGACTGAATATGGATCTCATGATCGGCTCCTTGGATAAACGGGAAATTCAGAAGTCCAGCAACGCGTGCGCATAGACCACGTGCTGCAGAGAGCGCGCCATTTCGTCGCGCGTGTGCTGCAGCTGCAGCCGGTCGACAGCCGGCAGCTCATCGGCGTGACCGGCCGAAAGCGCGTCATCGAACCAGGCGATGCGGCCCTCCAGCTCATCGCGCAGGGCCAGATGCCCCGCGTTCACCAGCACCGGCTCGAACATGTCTGCGGCGACTTCATCCGCCGCGAATCCGGCCGCGACCTGGCCTGCCATGCCCGCGGTCGGCGCATCGCGCAGGGCAAGGCCGATGATCACGCCCAGCGCAGCCACCGAGGCCGCGGCCGCCCAGCCCGTGGTCCGACGCCGCGCCACGCTGCGCCCATGGCGTCGCAGGAATTCCTCGTAGCCATAAGGGGGTGGCGCGGCAGCCTCCCGCTGCCCCAGCTCCTTCAGGGAGAGGGCGCGGCGACCGGATTCAATGCTCGACATGGGGGCTCCTCCGCCGGACCAAGCAGCTCGCGCAGACGGGCATGCGCCCGCGCCAGCTGCGACTTGGAAAAACTGGTGCTGCGGCCGAAGCCGGCAGCGATCTCATCGTGGGTCAGACCCTCGACATCGTGCAGCCACAACACCGCGCGCGCCGTGGGCGAGAGCTGCGCCAGCGCCCGCTCCAGGTCCAGCGCATCGGCGAGAGCCGGCGCCACAACAGCGGGCTCCAGCCCTCTTTCACCCGCCTCGAACAGCGCATGACGCGCGCGCTGCCACGGCGAACGCAGGTGCATCAGGCAGCGGCGCAGCACGATCTGCCGCACCCAGGCTCCGAAGGGCGCCTCGCCGCGAAAGCTGCCGGCCTGCGTCAGCACCGCGAGCATGGCCTCCTGGAAGATGTCCTCCGCGGCCGCCCAGTCGCGGACCAGGCGCCGGATCAGCGCGAAACAGGGCCCGGCCAGCTGCTCATAGAGCTCCCGCGCGGCCGCAGGGTCGCCGGCAGCGATGCGCCGCAGGAGTTCCGGCTCTGTCTGAAGGCCAATGAAGCTGCTCACTCCCCTAAGATGCACCAGCGGGCAAAAAGGTCGCAGCAAGGGAACAAATTTCCGCCTATCCTTCGCCCTCCCCGCATGCCCGTGTGGCGGAACTGGTAGACGCAGCAGACTCAAAATCTGCCGGCCGCAAGGTCGTGTCCGTTCGATTCGGACCACGGGCACCAATCAGGCGCGCAGGATCGAACGAAGATTCACGAGCCACCGCCGCATGCCGGGTTTGACCCACGCCCCCACGAAGGTTTTCCGTCAACATGCGTTTGTCTCTCCACACCCTGAACAGAAGGCTTCTGCTGGCGGCAGCTGTCGTGGGCCTCGTCGCACTGGTCTGGTGGCTCGGCTCCCGTTCCGACCAGGGAATGGGCGAAGGCTTCGTCAGCGGCAACGGGCGCATCGAAGCGGTGGAGGTGGACGTGGCGACCCGCCTGCCGGGACGCCTGGAGGAAATCCTCGTGCGCGAAGGTGATTTCGTGGCCGCCGGGCAACCGCTGGCGCGGATGCAGCTGGATGCGCTGCAGGCGCAGCGCGCCGAGGCGCGCGCCGGCCGCGATCAGGCGCGGCATGCCGCCACGGCGACCGAGGCGCAGGTGCGGTTGCGCGAAAGCGATGTGGCCGCCGCCCTGGCGCTGGTTGCCCAGCGCGAAGCCGAACTGGATGCAGCCACCAGGCGTCTGGCGCGCTCGCAGACGCTCTCGGCGGATGGCGTCGTGTCGGTCCAGGAGCTCGACGATGACCGGGCGCGCGTGCGCGGCATCGAGGCGGCGCTGGCCGCCACGCGCGCGCAGGTCGCGGCGGCGCGCGCCGCGGTGGCGGCCGCCCGGGCCCAGGTGGTCGGCGCGCAATCATCGGTCGAGGCGGCCGATGCCACCATCGAGCGCATCGACGCGGACATCCGCGACGCCGAGCTGCGCTCCCCGCGCGCCGGCCGCGTGCAGTTCCTCGTGGCCCAGCCCGGCGAGGTGCTCGGCGGCGGCGGCCGGGTGCTGAATCTGCTGGATCTCTCGGATGTCTTCATGACCTTCTTCCTGCCGGAGACCGTGGTCGGCCGCGTGGCGCTGGGCACCGAAGTGCGCATCGTGCTCGACGCCGCGCCGGAGTTCGTGATTCCGGCAAAGGTCTCGTTCGTCGCGAGCCAGGCGCAGTTCACGCCCAAGACGGTGGAGACCGCGAGCGAGCGCCAGAAGCTGATGTTCCGCGTGCGGGCGCGCATTTCCGAAGAACTGCTCAGGGAGCATGCCGAGCAGGTCAAGACCGGCCTGCCGGGCGTGGCGTGGATCAGGCTGGATCCGGCGGTTGCATGGCCGGCCGCGCTGGCGCTGCCGCCACGGGAATAGTGAAGGTGGAGACCGGCGGCGTACCCGTCGTCCGCCTGCGCGGTGTGCATCTGCACTACCGCAAGGTCGAAGCTCTGGCGGGCATCGATCTGGACATACCCGCGGGGTGCATGGTCGGCCTGATCGGGCCGGATGGCGTGGGCAAGTCCAGCCTGCTGTCGCTGGTGGCCGGCGCCCGCGCCGTGCAGGCCGGGCGGGTCGAGGTGCTGGGCGCGGACATGTCGGTGCGCCGGCAGCGCGACCAGGTGTGTCCGCAAATCGCCTACATGCCGCAGGGGCTGGGCAGGAACCTGTATCCGACGCTGTCGGTGGAAGAGAACCTGCAATTCTTCGCGCGGCTGTTCGGCCACGGCGCGGGCGAACGCCGCCGCCGCATCGACGAGCTCACGCAGGCGACAGGTCTGCACCCTTTCCTGCGACGCCCCGCCGCCAAACTCTCGGGCGGAATGAGACAGAAGCTCGGCCTGTGCTGCGCGCTGATCCACGATCCCGACCTGCTGATCCTCGATGAACCCACCACGGGCGTCGATCCCCTGGCGCGCGCCCAGTTCTGGGAGCTCATCGCGCGCATACGTGCCGCACGCACCGGCATGGGCGTGATCGTGGCCACCGCATACATGGACGAGGCCCAGGGTTTCGACTGGCTCGTGGCGATGGACCGCGGCCGCGTGCTCGCCACCGGAACGCCGGCGGCGATGCTCGAACGCACCGCCGCCGCTTCGCTGGAGTCCGCGTTCATCGGCCTGCTGCCCGAAGACCGCAAGCGCGGCCATGTGCCGGTGGTGATTCCGCCGCTCACCGCCGACGGCGACGACATCGCCATCGAGGCGCGGGACCTCACGATGCGCTTCGGCGATTTCGTGGCCGTGGACCAGGTGAGTTTCCGCATCCGCCGCGGCGAGATCTTCGGCTTCCTCGGCTCCAACGGCTGCGGCAAGACCACGACGATGAAAATGCTCACCGGCCTGCTGCCGGCCAGCGACGGCCGGGCCTGGCTGTTCGGCCATGAGGTCGATCCGCACGATCTGCGCACGCGCCGCCGCGTGGGCTACATGTCGCAGGCGTTCTCGCTGTATGGCGAGCTCAGCGTGCGCCAGAACCTGGTGCTGCACGCGCGCCTGTTCCATGTGCCGGAGCATGAGATCCCGGAGCGCGCGCAGGAGATGGCCGCGCGTTTCGGTCTCGAGTCGATGATGGACGAGCTGCCCGCCTCGCTGCCGCTGGGCATGCGCCAGCGGCTGTCGCTCGCCGTGGCGATGGTGCACAAGCCCGAGCTGCTGATCCTCGACGAGCCCACCTCCGGCGTGGATCCCGTCGCGCGCGATGCCTTCTGGCGGCTGCTCGTGGAGCTGTCGCGGCGCGACCGGGTGACGATCTTCATCTCCACCCACTTCATGAACGAGGCCGAACGCTGCGACCGCATGTCGATGATGCATGCCGGCAAGGTGCTCGACAGCGATACGCCGGCGGGGCTGGTGGAAAAGCGCGGCGCGAAGAACCTGGAAGAGGCCTTCATCGGCTACCTGCTCGAGGCCGGCGGCGGCGCGCCGCCTGCCGGCTCGCCGCCGGTCGCTGCGGAGACCGCGCCAGCGCCCGAGCGCACGGACGCGCCGCCCCACGCGAACCCGCGCTTCAGCCTGCAGCGCCTGCTCAGCTACTCCTGGCGCGAGGCGCTGGAGCTGTGGCGCGATCCGGTGCGGGCCACGCTCGCGCTGGGCGGCTCGCTGATCCTGATGATCGTGATGGGTTTCGGCATCGGCACCGATGTCGACGATCTGCGCTACGCGGTGCTCGATCTCGACCAGAGCTCCCTTTCCAGCAACTACCAGCTCGAGATCGCCGGCTCGAGCTACTTCACCGAGCGGCCGCCGATCGCCGACTACGACGATCTCGACCGGCGCATGCGCAGCGGCGAGCTCGCGATGGCGCTGGAGATTCCGCCGGGTTTCGCGCGCGACGTGGCGCGCGGCACGCCGGTGGCCATCGGCGCCTGGTTCGACGGCGCGATGCCCATGCGCGCCGAGACCGTGCAGGGCTACCTCATGGGCATGCACCAGCACTGGCTGGCCGGGCAGGCGCAGCGGCGGTATGGCGTCGAGCCAGTCGCCAGCATTGCGGTGGAGAACCGCTTCCGCTACAACCCGGATGTCAGAAGCCTGCCGACGATGGTACCGGTCGTGATTCCGCTGCTGCTGCTGATGCTGCCCGCAATGCTCACCGCGCTGGCGGTGGTGCGCGAGAAGGAGATGGGGTCGATCACCAATCTCTATGTCACGCCCGTCACGCGCAGCGAGTTCCTGCTGGGCAAGCAGCTGCCCTATGTGGGGTTCGCCATGCTCAACTTCCTGCTGATGGTGCTGATGGCCGTGACGCTGTTCGGCGTGCCGATCACCGGCAGTTTTTTCGCCCTGGCCATTGCCGCGCTGCTGTTCTGCGTGATCGCCACGGGCATGGGCCTGCTGGCCTCGGCGATCACGCGCAGCCAGATCGCGGCGATGTTCTTCGCCATGGTCGGCACCATGATTCCGGCATCGCAGTACGGCGGCATGATCGACCCGGTGTCGTCGCTGCAGGGCAGCGGCCGGATCTTCGGCGAGATCTACCCCGCCAGCCACATGTTCACCATCAGCCGCGGCGTGTTCAACAAGGCGCTGGGATTTGCCGACCTGTCGGCCTCGTTCTGGCCGCTGCTGGTGGCCGCGCCGGTGCTGGTGGGCGCGGCGATCGCGTTGCTGCGCAAGCAGGAGGGCTGACATGCTGCGCAGGAAGATCGGCAACATCTACCGGCTCGGCGTCAAGGAGCTGTGGAGCCTGTGGCGCGATCCGGTAATGATGGTGCTGATCCTCGTCGCCTTCACGCTCTCGGTGTATTCGGCGGCATCGTCGATGCCGGAAACGCTCAACAACGCGCCCATCGCCATTGTCGACGAGGACCAGTCTCAGCTTTCCCAGCGGATCATCGCGGCGTTCTACCCGCCTGGCTTCATTCTCCCGGCGATGATCGAGCAATCGCAGGTCGATCCTGGCCTCGACTCGGGCCGCTACACCTTCGCGCTGATCATCCCGTCCGGATTCCAGCGCGACGTGCTGGCCGGGCGGCGCGCGCAGATCCAGCTCAACACCGACGCGACGCGGATGTTCCAGGCCTTCACCGGCAGCGGCTACATCCAGCAGATCGTGATGGGGGAGATCACCGAGTTCGTGCAGCGCCACCGCGCCGTCACCGTGCCGGCGGTGGACCTCGCCCTGCGTGCGCGCTTCAATCCGGCGCTGGAGAAGAGCTGGTTCGGCGGCCTGGCACAGATCATCAACCAGATCGCCATGCTGTCGATCATCCTCGCCGGCGCGGCGCTGATCCGCGAGCGCGAACACGGCACCATCGAGCACCTGCTGGTGATGCCCGTGACGCCCGGCGAGATCATGCTGGCCAAGGTCTGGTCGATGAGCCTCGTGGTGCTGGCGGCCGCGGCGCTGTCCATGAACCTCGTGGTGCGCGGCCTGCTCGGCGTGCCGGTAGCCGGCTCGCTGTGGCTGTTCTTCTCCGGCGCGGCGCTGGTGCTGTTCGCGACCACCTCGCTGGGCATCTTCATGGCGACCCTCGCGCGCAACATGCCGCAGTTCGGCATGCTGGTGGTGCTGGTGCTGTTGCCGCTGCAGATGCTCTCCGGCGGCAGCACACCGTTCGAGAGCATGCCGAAGCTGGTGCAGACCTTCATGCAGCTGGCGCCGACCACGCATTTCGTGAAGCTCGGCGGCTCGATCCTGTTCCGCGGCGCGGGCTTCGACGTGGTCTGGCCGCAGTTCCTGGCGCTGGCGGCGATCGGGACGGCGCTGTTCGTCTTCTCGCTGGCGCGGTTCCGCCGGGCCATCGGCCGCATGGCATGAGTTCGATATCCGGCAGGCAGGCCCTTGCGCTCGCGGCGATGCTGCCGGCCCTGCTGCTGGCGTTGGTCGTATCCGGCGCCGACGCGCCGTCGCGCGCCGAAGGCGCCGCCGTGCTCCCGCGGCACGAATTCCAGATCGCGCGGCTCATCTACGATGCCGGCGGCATGGAGCGCGGCTTCGGATTCGGCGGCGGGCGGCCGTGGTGGGCCATCGACTACCCGGAAGCCGAATACCACTTCATCAATGGCATCCGCCGGCTCACGCGCATCGACACCGCCGACGACAGCATCCACCTGCGCGCCACCGACGAGGCGCTGTTCGACTATCCGTGGCTGTTCGCCCAGCAGGTGGGACGCTGGTACCTCAGCGAGGCCGAAGCCGCGCAGCTGCGCGAATACCTGCTGCGCGGCGGCTTCCTGGTGGCGGACGATTTCCACGGCCCGGTGCAGTGGCAGGTGTTCCACGAGAGCATTCGCCGCGTGTTCCCCGACCGCGAAATCGTCGACCTGGCCGACGATGATCCGCTGCTGCATGTGCTTTACGACATCAGCGAGCGCACGCAGATTCCCGGCCGGCGCCATCTGCGCCGCGGCCCGGGCGGCGAAATCCGCGTGGTGCCCGAGGGCGGCCCGCCCATCTGGCGCGGCATCCACGACGATGCGGGGCGCCTGATGGTGGTGATGAACTTCAACATGGACATGGGGGATTCATGGGAGCACGCCGATGATCCAGTGTATCCGCAACCCATGACGGCGCTGGGCTATCGGTTCGGGATCAACTACATCCTCTATGCAATGACGCACTGATCGTCAGGAATGATGAATGTAACCACAGAAAAACTCCCGCTTTGCGGGAACCTCTGCTGGTGCTTTGGTGCAATACTGAACTCCAACGAAGCATTCACAGACTTCCGGGGAGACGCGTGTCAATGAACTCTTCCATTGCCAGGCTGATGATCGCGTTCGGCTTGATGGTGTCGACCGCCGCATGCGTCACGAACGGCACCATCAGGAGCGCCAACCTTGCCGACCATGGCCAGACGCTCACGGATTTCCCGCGCTGGCATGAAGTCGTGCCCAACGTTCATGCTTATTCGGACACCCTGATCGTCGGTCCGCAGGCCTTCACCACCAACAGCCTGATCATCGTGACGACCGAGGGCGTGGTGGTTGTCGATGGACAAAGCAACGAGGAAAAGGCCAAGGCGCTCATCGACGCCGTCAGGAAGATCACGCCGCAACCGGTGAAGTACATCGTGATCGCATCCGATCACCGCGATCACACGGGCGGGAACCCGACGCTCAGAGCCGCCTGGCCCGAGGCGGTTTTCATTTCATCCGCGGTGTCGAAGCAGACGCTGGAACGACAGGAACGGCCTGTTCCCCCGCCTGCCGAAGTGGTGACCGACAGCAGAACGCTGAATCTCGGCGGAACGCAAGTGCAGATCCTCAACATCGGGCGCGGACACACCGGCGGCGACCTGATCGTTCACCTGCCGGCCAACCGCCTGGTGTTCATGAGCGAGCTTTACAACCGCTACGTGTACCCTGCCTACATCACCGCCCATCCAACCGAGTGGGTGGCGACCATCGACAAGGCCCTGGCAATGAATGCGACCTGGTATCTGCCGGGTCACGGCTTCACCGAGGGTAATGCCGCAACGCTCAAGCGCGGCCTCGTCGAATACAAGAAGGCGCTCGAGTACGTCAACGCCGAAGCACGACGGCTGCATGCGCTGGGCCTGCCCTGCGCCAGCGAGAAAGACTGCCCTGCCCACGATCAGGCGAACCTGAGCCCGTACCTGGGCTGGACAGACTCAGGGGGTCAATCCCGGCGCGCCATCGCCAGGGTGTACGCTGAGCTGGAAGGAAGGCTGCCGAAATAAGGCTATCCGTCCGGCGAGACCTGCAAGCCACTCACTCCCCGGCCACCTCCACACGGTTGCGGCCGGCGGCCTTCGCACGGTAGAGCGCGGCGTCGGCCCGTGCGATCAGCGCGGTCTGCACCGCCGCGGGATTGTCAGGAGCGCCGCCAGCCGGAACGTTGAAGGTGACCGCCCCCATGCTGCAGGTGATGGTCACCGACACGCCGCCGCCCACATCGAAGGGCTGTGCCGCGATGCTGTCGAGCAGGGCCTGCACGCGCGCCGCGGCGGCGGCGTTGTGCATCGACAGGCCCGGCAGCACCAGCATGAACTCCTCGCCGCCATAACGGCCCAGCAGATCGCCCTCGCGCAGCGTGCGCGACAGGCGGGCAACGACGCCGCACAGCAGCGCATCGCCCGCCAGGTGACCGTACACATCGTTGATGCGCTTGAAATGGTCCACGTCGGCCAGGACCAGGGTCAACGTTCCACCATGGCTCAGCAGATGCGTCAGATGGGCTTGCGAACCCTCCAGCAGCGCGCGGCGGTTCATCGCGCCGGTCAGCGGGTCGGTGGTCGCCAGACGATGCAGGTCGGCATGAGAGGCCGCGAGCTCCCGCGTGCGTTCGCTCACCAGTGCCTGAAGTTCCGCCTGCCGGCGTACCAGCTGGCGCAGGCGCCAGCGTGTTGCAGCCCAGACCGCCAGCAGCGCGGCCAGTGCGGCCGCCAGCTGCACCGGCAGACTGCGCCACCACGGCGGCGCGATCTCGAACGCCAGCACCTGTGTCTGGCTGCTGTGCCTGCCATGCAGGTCCGTCGCCTGCAGTTCCAGCCGGTAGCTTCCGGCGCTCAGGCCGGCATACTGCAGCTCGCCGATCGCAGTCTCGCTCCAATGATCATCCAGCCCGACCAAGCGGTAGCGCGTGCGCAGTCCGTCACGGTTGCCGTAGCTGGACACGGCCCAGTGCAGGATCAGGGGATGACGTGTCCACGCCAACCGCTGGCGCGTCTCGCCGGGTTGCAGCATCTGGTCGCCGTAGCTGGCCTCTGTCAGACGCAGCGGCAGTGGCGCGGTGACCGCGGCCAGCAATGCATCGGGATCATCGATGCGCGCCAGACCGCGACTGGTGCCGATCCAGATCGCGCCATCCGGACCTTCGGCCAGCGCCCACTGGTTGGTGTCGTCCCATACCAGGCCGTCGCCCTGATTGAACAGCCGCCACTGCCCGGCATCATCCACCAGCAGGCCACGGTCGGTGCCCAGCCACAGCCGTCCGCGGCGATCACGCAGCATCGACAGCAGGATCATGCCCTCGAGAGCCGGCAGATCGATCCGCCGCGCCTGACGCCCGTCGGCGTCGATCTCGTACAGCTGTTCGTCGAAGGTAACCGCGTAAACACGCTCGCCGTTGCAGCGCAGGGTGGACGCGCCTGTCTGCGGCGGCAGACCCTGCGCCGCGACGGCCCGCGCGCCCTGCGCGTCGTGGACGATCAGCCCGTTGCGATGCGCGATCCACAGCTGCCCACGGCCATCGACACACAGATCGAACAGCGCCAGCGGCGCCGCGCTGTCGCTGGGCAATTCGATGCGGCGCGGCTGCACCGGCGCCGGCAGGCGGGTATCGATCTGCCACAGACTGTCGGCGGTCGCGATCCACGCCTGATCGCCGCGCATGGTCATGCGCATCTGGTCGGGCAGCGCTCGCGCCACCTGCTTCCACGCCGCCTCGCCGCGCCGGACGAGCAGGCCTCGATCGGGTTCGTACAGCCACAGACTGCCATCCTCGCCCGTCAGCAGGTCGGTGATCTCCGCCGTGCTGTCCAGGCCGGATGAGTGCATGTCGAACGCGGGAGCAGATGCGCCCGCCGAGCGCGCCAGCCCACGCGCGGTGGCCAGCCATATGTCGCCCTGGCGATCGAAGGCGATTGCCCATACCGACGCATTGGGCAGCCCGCTGCCCGCCGTCCACGCGGTCCAGCGGCCGTAACCACTCCAGCGCAGCAGGCCAAGCCCGAGGCTGCCGTACCAGAGATCGCCATCGGCGTCCTGCATCAATGGGCCGATGCGGGTGCCCGCCACGACGCCGCTGTCCGGCCCCCACGATTCCCAGCGCGCGCCATCCCAGCGATACAGGGTGTCGTGGCTCGCGAACAGGATGCGCCCGGCCTGGTCCCTGACCAGAGTGGAGGAGCTGCGATCCTGCGCGGCGCGGAACGCCGGAGGCGTCATGTCGATGAACCGGCCGTCGCGCCAGTGCAGCAGCGAGGTTTCGGTCAGCACCCACAATGAACCATCGGCCTGCGGCAGCAGGTGGCGCAGCGCGGTGGGCTGATGGTCCTCGACCGGCACCGTCCAGCGTTGCAGCGCTTCATCGCTGCCGCGACGGCACAACGCCATGCCGCAACCGAACCACCAGGCGCCATCGGGCGCAACCGCGATCAGCCGCACCTCGCGTTCGGCCTCGCTCCAGTCGGCGGTCTGCGCCGCAAGCACCGGCGTCACCTGCCAGCGCGCATCGTCGCCGCGCCGCGCCTGGAACAGATCCCGGCGCCCGCTGACCGGGTCCTGCGCATTGAACAGCAGGCGACCATCGGCGAGGCGCTGCATGGGCTGCCAGGCCAGAGGGCGCAGCACACGGTCGGGCAACGACACCTGCTGCATCACGCCCCGCGCGTCACGATGCAGCAACCGGCCAGCGGTGCCGATCCACTGGCCGCCTTCACCATCGGAAACGACGCCGCGCACCAGCGCGCCGCGATCTTCCCTCGGCACCGCAACGGAACGCAGACGATCGCCATCATGGCGGTACAGCCCGCCATCGGTGCCCACCCATAACGTGCCATCCACGTCCTGATACAGCGACTGGATGCCCAGGTTGCCCAGGCCATCGGCACGCAGATACTGGCGCAGTACCGGCGACTCGCCGCGCGGCGCGGCCTGCGCCGCGCAGCCCACGGCCAGGCACAGCAGCAGCCCCAGCATCACACCACTGGTCGTCGCGGCCTGCTGCAAGTCAGCCTTCGTGCAGCGAATAAGTGCCGTGAACCTGCGTTTGCGCCAGCACATGACCCTGCATCGCCCGCAGCACATCGCTGGCGGTGAATCGCCCGGACACGTCGAGTTGCGCCACATCCAGTGCGAACAGGCGGAAAAAATAGCGGTGCGTGCGCAGATCATTGAAGGGCGGATAAGGGCCGTCGTAGCCGAAGTAGTCGCCGGCCATGTCGGCGTCGCCGGCGAACCAGCCGGTGTAATCGTTCAGCCCCTGCCGCGCGCCCGCGGGGCCGGGAGGGCTGCGCTTGCCGCGCGCGACGATGCCGTCACTGCAGCTGCCGGCGGCGATCGCACGCACATCGGCCGGAATATCGACCATGGTCCAGTGCACGAAATCACCGCGGGGCTGCTCCACTGGAATCTGGACATCCTTGCGCCCGACCATCGCCGGCACCGTCGGCGCATCCGGATCGATGCACAGCAGAACGAATGAACGAGTGCCCCCGGGTGTGTCGTCCCAGGCCAGATGCGGATTGCGGTTCGGCGCGAAACCTTGCGGCTGACCCATGGCAAATTCGGCCGGGATCGGCTGGCCGTCGCGGAAGCTGTTGCTGTGGATGTGCACTGATCGTCTTCTCCGTGGGTTTCAGCTCCAGAATTCAGGCAACCGCGGATGCTGGGCATCCAGCAGCACGCAGCGCGGTGAGCTCAGGCACAGAAGGGCCATTGCGAAAACCGCGCGCCAGCACCAGACCACGGCAATAACCCGCAAACATGCGGAATATGTCGGGCGCAAGGGCATAGCTCACCATGGCCGGAACTGTACGCCAACTCGCCGTCCGCCATCTTCCACAGCGCGTAGAATCAGCGCATGCCGAGCCCGGACCGCACGCCCCGCTTCTGCCGCTACTGCGGCAGCCAGACCACCCTGCGCATTCCCGACGGCGACCATCTCCTGCGCCAGGTCTGCGATCACTGCGACACCATTCATTATGACAACCCGCGCATCGTGGTGGGTTGCGTGCCCGAACACGAAGGGAAAATCCTCATCTGCCGGCGCGCCATCGAACCGCGGCGCGGCTACTGGACCGTTCCGGCCGGCTTCATGGAGAACGGCGAGACGCTGGAGGCCGGAGCCGCGCGCGAGTGTTTCGAGGAGGCCGAGGCGCGCGTCGACATCCTCTCGCTGCTCGCCGTCATCAACATTCCCGAAGCGCACCAGGTGCATGTGTTCTTCCGCGCGCGCCTCACCGATGGCCGCTACGGCGTGGGGCCGGAGAGCCTGGAATCCATGCTCGTGCCCGAGGAGCAGCTGCCCTGGGCGGACATCGCCTTCCCTTCCACCGAGTTCGCGCTGCGCCGGTTCCTGGCCGACCGCGCCAATGGCGCCCGCGGCACGCATCTGACGGCCCTGCCCCGCCGCGGGGGCTGAACAGGACCCGCCACGGCCGATCCCGTGGCAGAATGGGCAGCTATCCCGACTGCCCCTATTCAGCAACGCCCATGACCTTCGTCGTCACCGAAAACTGCATCAAGTGCAAATACATGGACTGCGTGGAAGTCTGCCCCGTGGACTGCTTCCACGAAGGCCCGAACTTCCTCGTCATCGATCCCGACGAATGCATCGACTGCACACTGTGCGAGCCCGAGTGCCCGGCCGAAGCCATCTTCTCTGAAGACGAGGTGCCGGACAGCCAGAAGGACTTCCTGAAGATCAACGCCGAGCTCGCCAAGACCTGGCCGGTGATCACTGAGAAGAAGGCCGCGCCCGCCGACGCCAAGGAATGGGACGGCAAGCCGGGCAAGAGAGATCTGCTGGAGCGCTAGCTAGCGAAACAGGCGCAGATCGATCGACTCGGCGATGCGCCGCTCGCCGGCGTCGTTCGGCGCGAAATTGTTGGCCGTGTGCAGACCCGGCCGGAAGCGCAAGGGATTGGCCGGATCCCGCATGATCGCATCCAGATCGATGAGCCCGTCGAATGACTTGCTGTTGGCGCGCAGCCACTGGTTCAGATCACCGCGCAGCTGTTCTTTTTCGGCGCTGTAGAAACCCGCGAAGGGCACGCCCTCGAAAGGCAGGAGCGTGGCGACGATGATCCGCGCGCCGCGCGCCCTGGCCCGGGAGGCCAGTTGCAGGTAGGCGGCCGCCAGCTGCTCCAGCGTCGGCGCCTCGCTCGGATCGACCATGACCCGCCCGTTGAACACCGACCCGACCTGCCCGATGTCGTTGATGGCATCGGCGATGACCACATGGGTGAGACCGGGCAGCGCGAGCACATCGCGATCGAACCGGGCCAGCCCGGCATCACCGCCATTGGGATAGGGCCGCGTCAGCGGGTTTGCCACCATCGACGCGTTCACCACGGAGAACAGCTGCCCGGCCTTGTGCAGGCGCGGCGCCAGAAACTCCGGCCACCGGCCCGGGCCATCCGTGCGAGTCGTACCCATCACCGCCACAACCCCTCGCGCACGTGGCTGGAGCACATCGACTCCGGCCACGAACAGATGGGAATACGGACTGGATTCAGGCAGTTCGGATTGCCGCGTGGCATCGCCACCCGGCGCGATGCGCGCCGGCGGCAGCACTGCCTCAGCGGGGAGATCCTGGTTGGGCAACCAGCGGTGATAGGTCTCCGGCAGCGTGTCCTGAGGCAGATAGAGACTTACGGCAAGCATGTCGCCCGCCTGGACCTGCAGATCCACCGGGTCCGCCAGAGCAGGCGCCGCGGCCGGCACGAGCAGGTTGCCGGCGCCGCCGAAAGTCAGCGTCCGCAGGGAATCCGGGCGCATCCTGCCCGCGGCATCGACTATCCCGACCGAAGCCGCGCCGATCAGCAGTGGTTTGCTGCCGTACTCATTGCTGAGCCGCACCCGGACCCTGCCGCCGCCGATGCTCGAGGGCGCGAAGGAGCGCACAGTCACGTTCGACAGCGGTTGCAGATCGCCAGCCTGGCGATGCGGTGAAGCCGTCCACGATGCGACCCAGCCGCGGTCGGGCCGGCCGGATTCCATTGCGTTCGCACTGGCTCCCGCCAGCATCAGGGTGGAACACAGCGCGATCAGGGTCCGTATCCACATGGTTCCCCCCAAAAAAACAGGCGACTAGCGGATGGGATGCCCGATCGGATCGTCGAGATAGGCGCGCAGCTGCGCAGCCGGCAGATAGCCGGGAACCAGCTCACCCGTCTCCAGCACCAGACCCGGCGTGCCATTCACACCCAGCTCCTGCCCCAGCGCGTACTGCACTGCCACTGGCGTTCCAGCACAGGCCTTGGCGGTGAGCACCTCGCCGAGCTTGGCGCGCGTGAGCGCCTGCTTGCGGTCAGCCGAGCACCACACCTGTTCGGCCTTTTCCCAGGACTCCGTGTCCGGACCGGTGCGCGGAAAGAACAGGTAACGCACCCGGATGCCGGCCTTGTTGTAATCGTTGATCTGGCTGTGCAGCCGGCGACACCAGATGCAGTCCACATCCGTGAACACCGTCAGCGTGTGCTTTGCGGAGGGCTGGCCAAACACCAGCATCTGCGACTCGGGCACGGCATTGACGAGCTTGAGCCGCAGCTCGCGGCGGCGGTTCTCGGACAGGTTGGGAAAACTGCCGTTGTCCGCGATCTGGTACATGTCGCCGGAGAAGAGGAATTTGCCGTCGGCGGAGACATAGGAGATGTCGGCGCCGTGGGTGAGCTCGTACACGCCGGCCACCGGCGTGGCGCGCAGATCCTCGGGGGTGGCGCCGGGAATCTTCGCCGCCAGCGCGACGCGTGGATCACCCGCCGCGACAGCCGTGGCGGCAGCGCCCGCAACGGCAGCGCCCGTCGCGGCCACCGGACGCGCATCGGCCTGCGCATCGCTGCGCGCGCAGGCGAACAGGGGCAGCAGAGCCAGGGTCAGCAGCAGGGGACGGAATTTCATGAGTTTGATACTACCAGAGGCCGACGACCAGAGGCTGGCGAGTACCGGCCGGCGCCAGCTGGCGCCCCCGACGCCTCAGCCGCGCGGGTGGTGGCGCGAGTGCAGTTCCTTCATGCGCTCGCTGGCGACGTGGGTGTAGATCTGGGTGGTCGACAGGTCGCTGTGACCCAGCAGCATCTGCACCACACGCAGGTCGGCGCCATGGTTCAGCAGGTGCGTGGCGAAGGCATGGCGCAGGGTATGCGGCGAGAGCTCCTTCTCGACGCCGGCCTTGCGGGCATAGCGCTTGATGATGTGCCAGAACGCCTGGCGCGTCATATGGTCGCCGCGGCGCGTGGGGAACAGATAGTCGGTATGGCGATCCAGCAGGATTTCGCCGCGGCCGACGCCGAAGAATTCCTTGAGCCAGCGCACCGCCTCCTCGCCCAGGGGAATCAGGCGTTCGCGGTCGCCCTTGCCCACCACGCGCAGCACGCCCTGATTCAGGTTCAGCTGCGAATGCCGCAGCGAGACCAGCTCCGAGACGCGCAGGCCCGTGGCGTAGAGCACTTCGAGCATGGTGCGGTCACGGCTGCCCAGCGGATCGGAGACCACCGGCGCATTGAGCAGCGCCTCGACCTCCTCCTCGGTGAGCGACTTGGGCAGTGAGCGGCCGATCTTCGGCATCGCGATCTGCGCCGTGGGGTCTTCGCGCAGCGTGCCTTCGCGCATCAGATGGCGGAAGAAACGGCGGAAGGAAGACAACTGGCGGGCGGTCGAGCGCGGACGTGCACCGGACTCGACTCGCCATGCGATGAATCCGAGCAGGTCCGCGCGCGTCGCCTTGACGATGGGCACATTGCGCGTGGCGAGCCAGCGCGACAATGCCATGAGATCCGCCCGGTAGGCAGCCAGCGTGTTCGAGGACAGGCCGCGCTCCATCCACGCGCCATCCAGGAAGCGGGTCACGGCCGGATCGACGGCATCCGCCGCCGGACGTGCAAGGGCTGTGTTGGCGGATCTGCTCACTGAACGCTTCCGGGTAGGAGTTGGGGAATTCACTTCAGACGCAGTATCGTCAGCGCCACGGCGCGGCTGCGTGATTGCTATCACAGCCCAGGCGCAGCGTTAACATAAAGAGAACCGGTTCACACAATCTTTCAGTGTCGTACATCCCCGTGAGTTCCCCGCCGCCGCGGCAGGCGCTTCCCGGCCTGCTTCGTCTCCCCTATGCGCTCTATGCCGGCATCCTGTTCTCGGTGCTGTCGCTGCTGGCGCTGGTGCTCATCCTGCCCGTGCCCGGCCTGCCGGCGCGGCGCGCGATGGTGCGCTGCGCCGCGCGCATCTTCCTGCGGCTGGCCGGCATGCGGCTCACGGTGCTGAACCCGGAGCGTCTGCCGGAAACGCCGTGCGTGGTGGTCGCTAACCACGCCAGCTATCTCGACGGCGTGGCGCTGTATGCCGCGCTGCCGCCGCGCTTCGGTTTCGTGATCAAGCGCGAAATGAGCCGCGTACCGCTGGCGAACCTGCTGCTGCGGCGGATCGGCGCGCACTACGTGGAACGCGGCCAGGGGCACAAGGGCGCGCGCGACACGCGCAAGCTGCTCAAGCGCGCGCGCCAGGGCGGCGCGCTGGCCTTTTTTCCGGAAGGCACTTTCCGCCATGCGCCCGGGCTGATGGCATTCCGCACCGGCGCCTTTCTGGTCGCGGCACGCTCGGGCTTTCCCGTGGTTCCCGTTGCCATACGCGGCACGCGCGCGGCGCTGCCGCCGGGAACCATGCTGGCGCAACCCTCGCCCATCGAGGTGGAGGTGCTGGAGACTATTCCCGCGCCGACCTCCACGCAGGAATCCGCCGTGAGCACGGTGCGGCGCGCCGCCCGGGCCGCCATCCTCGCGCATGTTCCCGACCCGGATCTCGCGCCTGAAGACTGAACTGAATGGATATCTTCACAGTCGCTCAATAGACTGCGCGCATGATCGAACGCGACGCAATGGAATATGACGTGGTAATCGTCGGCGCAGGACCGGCGGGTCTCGCCGCGGCCATCCGGCTCAAGCAGCTGGACCCGCAGCGCTCGATCTGTGTGCTGGAAAAAGCCGCCGAAGTCGGCAGCCACACCCTGTCGGGCGCGGTGATGGAGCCCGGCCCTCTGGATGCATTGCTGCCTTCGTGGCGCGAGAACATGCCGGCCATCTGCGTGCCCGCGAAGCGCGACGAATTGCGCCTGCTCACCAGGACCGGCTCGCTGCGGCTGCCGGTGCCGCCGCAGCAGCACAACACCGGCAATTTCATCATCTCCCTGGGGCAGCTCGCGCCACAGCTGGCGCAGGCCGCCGAGGCGCTGGGCGTCGACGTGCTGGCGGGTTTCGCCGCCGCGGCGCCGCTGTTCGATGCGCAGGGCGCGGTGGCCGGCGTGCAGGTGGGCGACATGGGTCTGGATGCCGACGGCAATCCGGGCCCGGAATTCACGGCAGGTCCGCTGATCCGCGCCCGCACCACGATCATCGCCGAAGGCTGTCGTGGAAGCCTCGCCAAGCAGCTCATCGCGCGCTATGCGCTCGATGAAGGCCGTTCGCCGCAGACCTTCGCGCTGGGCTTCAAGGAGCACTGGCAGCTGGCGCCCGGGCGCGGCGAGCCCGGGCTGATCCAGCACTCGGTGGGCTGGCCGCTGGCCGCGCGCGAATACGGCGGCAGCTTCGTCTATCACCTCGAAAACGATCAAGCCTATGTGGGCTATGTGGTGGGCCTGGACTACCAGGACCCGCGGCTGGCTCCGTTCGAGGCCTTCCAGCAATTCAAGCATCATCCGCTGATGCGCGCGTTGCTCGCGGGCGGCGAAGTGCTGGCCTATGGCGCGCGCACCATCGCGGCCGGCGGCTGGCAATCCTGCCCGCGGCTGGACATGCCCGGCGCGCTGCTGGTGGGCGATGCCGGCGGCACGCTGAACTTCCCGAAGATCAAGGGCATCCACCAGGCCATCCGCTGCGGCATGCTGGCCGCCGAACATCTGGTCGGGACCGGCGCAACCACGGGCTTCGACGCGCGCTGGCGCGCTTCGGAAGGCGGGCGCGAGCTGCGCCGCGTGCGCAACATCAAGCCGGGATTCCGCAAAGGCCTGTTCGCCGGCCTCGTCAATGGCGTGTGGGAAACACTCACCGCGGGCCACTCGCCCTGGACGCTCGCGAACCACGACAACATGGCGCTCGCGCGTCTGGATGAGGGTGCAACGCCCGAGCGTGGCTGGGCGGCCCGCGAGCTGCCGCCGCGCGACCGGCTGGCCGCGGTGTTTCTTGCGCAGACCAGCCACAGCGAAGCGCAACCGGCACACCTGAAGGTGGCCGACACCCAGCTGTGCGCCACGCGCTGCGCGCAGGAATACGGCAACCCGTGCACGCGCTTCTGTCCGGCCTCGGTCTACGAAATGGTGGACGATGGCGCCGGCGGCCGGCGCCTGCAGGTCAACGCGGCCAACTGCGTGCACTGCAAGGCCTGCGACATCAAGGACCCTTACGGCATCATCACCTGGACCACGCCTGAGGGTGGCAGTGGCCCCAACTACGCGGGGATGTAGCCGCGGTGAGCGACATCGATCGCAATCCGGAGAAATCCTGGCGCCTGGCCGCGCTGCGCGAAGCGATCGACGAAGGCGCGGTGCGTTCGGCGCAGCGCCTGGTCAACAAGCTGCATCCGGCCGAGATCGCGCAGCTGCTGGAATCCCTGCCGCAGAACCGCCGCGAGATCGTCTGGGAGCTCACCGACCCGAAGCAGGACGGCGATGTGCTGCTGGAGCTTTCGGACGAGGTCCGCAGCCAGCTGATCCGCGAGATGGACGCCGAGGAGCTCACGGCCGCGGCCGAGAGCCTCGAGGTGGATGATCTTGCGGACCTGATCGCCGATCTGCCCGAGAAAGTCACGCAGCAGCTGCTGCACAACATGGACCAGCAGGATCGCGAACGCCTGTCGCGGCTGCTGGTGTGGCCCGACGACACCGCCGGCGGCCTGATGAACACCGACACGGTGAGCGTGCGCGCCGACGTGTCGCTGGAGGTGGTGCAGCGCTATCTGCGCATGCGCGGCGAGCTGCCCGAACGCACCGACCGGCTGTTCGTGGTGGATCGCGCCGACCGCTTCATGGGCACGGTGACCCTGTCGCGCCTGCTCACCGACGACCTGGACAAGCTGGTCGGCAGCTGTCTGGACGCCGAGGCGCCGCGCATCGCGCCCGACCTGCCGGCGCGCGAAGTCTCGCAGCTGTTCCGCGACCGCGACCTGGTGTCGGCCGCCGTGGTCGATGACGAGGGCCGCCTGCTCGGCCGCATCACCATCGACGACGTGGTGGACGTGATCACCGAAGAGGCGGCGCACGAAGTCATGGCCGGCGCCGGCCTGCGCGACGAGGAAGACGTGTTCGCAAGCGTGCTGCCGGCCTCGCGGCGGCGGCTGTTCTGGCTGGGCATCAACCTGGTCACCGCCTTCGTGGCGGGCCTGGTGGTGCAGCGCTTCGAAGGCACCATCGAGAAGGTCGCGGCGCTGGCCGCGCTGATGCCCATCGTGGCGAGCATGGGCGGCATCTCCGGCACGCAGACGGTGACGCTGATCATCCGCGGCATCGCGCTGGGCCAGGTGGAATGGCATGACACGCGCTGGCTGCTGATGCGCGAGATCGGCGTCAGCGCGCTCACCGGCGCCGCGATAGCGGCCATAGTGGGCGCCGTCACCGTCTACTGGCTGGGCACCTGGCAGATCGCGCTGATCGTGGCCGCCGCGATGGTGATCAACCAGACGGCGGCGGCCGTCGTCGGCGTGCTGGTGCCACTCACGCTGCGGCGCATGCGCGTGGATCCGGCGCTGTCGGCTGGCGTGGTGCTGACCACCTTCACCGACGTGATCGGCTTCGTCGCGCTGCTGGGCCTGGGGACGCTGTTCCTGCTCTGACGCCGCCCCGCCCTAGACCCGGTTCACGAAATAGCCGGTGAGCTGGTAGCCGAACAGCGCGAGGCCCGCGGCCATGATGACCACGTTCGCCGCCCAGGCATCGCGCAGGAAGGAGCCGCCGCGCCGCCACAATTGCAGCGCCAGCAGGATGAAGGTGAGCGCCACGATCTGGCCCAGCTCCACGCCGATATTGAAGGACAGGATGTTGCCCACCAGACCTTCGCGCGACAGGGCCAGATCCTGCAGCTTGGTCGAGAGACCGAAACCATGCACCAGGCCGAAGGCGAGCACGGCCGCGCGCGTGTCGATGCGGATGCCCCATTTGCGCAAGGCGCCCAGATTCTCCAGCGCCTTGTAGACCACCGACAGGCCGATGACGGCATCGACGAGGAAGGCATTGGCCTTGATGCCCGCCAGCACGCCCAGCAGCAGCGTGACGCTGTGGCCGACGGCGAACAGCGTGGCGTAGAGCGCGACGTCCTTGAGACGGTAGAGGAAGAACATCACGCCGGCCAGGAACAGCAGATGGTCGTAGCCGGTGACCATGTGCTTGGCGCCGAGGTAGGCCAGCGCAAAGAACTGCACGCCGTGCACGGATTCGAGGAAGGCGGCATCGCCGCCGGCCACGCCGAGCGCGCTGGCAACCGTGAACAGGGCCGGCAGCAGCAATGCGCCGGCGAGAATGATGAGCTTGCGCGTCTGCATCATCGCCTACCGGATGATGCCGTAGTCGATGATGTCTTTGTAATAACCGCTGATTTCCAACGTGATGGTCACCGGCGCATCCGCCAGATTGAGCCAGAACCAGCCATGCTCGCCGGCGAAGGGCGCCACCAGTGAGCCATTGCCCGAGGTGGTCTCCTGTTGTTCCTCGTAGCGCACGAAATCGGTGCCGGAACCGGGTTCATGGCCGTGGAAATCGACGTACACATCGCCGCCTTCGGCCTTCCACGAGTAAAGGATGACCTGCGCCTCGTCCAGCACCGTCTTGACCTCGGTCTCCTGGAAGGGGCCGAGGTTCACCACCACGGTGCGCGTCTGCGGCGCCTGCGCCTTGACCTGCGACACGGCCGGATTGGGCAGCGGCGTGGGCTGCCCCGGATCCGGCAGCGCCACCTCGCGGTATTGCTCGTTGCCGCCGATCACGTCCTTCACCTGCAGCGTGCGCGTCGGGCCGTTGATGGCCGTGAGCCCCATGGCCCGGCCGGCTCCCGTGGGATCGATGCCGTACTCGGCGGGCAGCACGAACAGCACCAGGATGAGGGCCGCGGCGGCGATGGCGAGCGCGATGCTCTTCCACAGGCGCTGCGAGCTGGGGGGCGAGGCTTCGTAAGGCGAGATAGGTTGCTGCATGGTTGCTCTTTCAGACATCCAGAAGTTCGCGCAGTTCATCGCCCTGCGCCATGGCATCACGGTAGCCCAGATCGATCATCTCACGAGTGTAGGCGCCCTCGAACATCAGGTAGCTCGCCAGCTGCGCGCCCGCCGAGCCCCCGGCGCCCATGATGCGCAGCAGGGCGCGCAGGCTGGAGGGCAGACAGTCCATGTGGCGCGCCGCGATCACCTTCGGGTCCTGGGTGGGGGTAATGAGCATGACGCGGTCCACGATGCGCGCCCCCGGCATGGCGTGCGGCGCCACGCGCACGATCTGGTTCACGCGGTCGATCTGCTCGAGATCGTTGAAGATCTGGTCAGAGAACAGGTTGTCGAGCGCGTAGCCGAACAGCTGGCCCGGGGTGGGTTCGGCATGCGGCGCCGAGCGCCGCTGCGAAACACCGCCGCCGCTCGGGGACCGCATGCCGATGACCAGCAGGCGGGTGGCGCCCAGATGCAGCGCCGGCGACAGCGGCGCCAGCTGGCGCATGGCGCCGTCGCCGTAGTAGTCCTCGCCGATGCTCTCGGGCGGGAAGATCAGCGGCACCGCCATGCTCGCCATCAGGTAGGAAAGATCGAGCGCGGTCCGCCGTCCTACGTGATTGCCGCGGCTCCATTCGCTCAGGTCCTGGCGCCCCTGGAAGAACGCCACCGACCGCGCCGTGCCATAGCCGGTGCAGCACAGCGCCAGCGCGTCCAGGTGGCCGCTGGCTATGTTGCGCTCCACCCCCTGCCAGGGCACGCGGCGGGAGAGCAGCTCGCGCAGCGGCGCATTATCGAACAGCGAGCGCGGCGCCCGCAGCGAACCGGCGGAGAGCAGCGACAGGATCCAGCGCAGGCCGCTGCGCAGCATGTGGCGCCGCCCCACGTGGTACACCTGACCGACGTGGAAATTGGCCCAGACGCGCTCGATGTCGCGCGCCGCGCCATGCCAGTGGTTGGCGCGCGCGGCCAGGACGCTGGCCGCCACCGCGCCGGCCGAAGTTCCCAGAATCACGCGGAAGGGGTTTCGCTGATCCGGCAGCAGGTCCGCGATCGCCTTGATCACCCCCACCTGGTAGGCCGAACGCGCGCCCCCGCCGGTGAGCACCAGGGCGGGAACGGCTCGCGGGGATGGCGGCTGCGCACTCATGGTCCTATCATCTGTCGACTTCACATGGAGAACGCCATGTTTGCACGATCCGCCTCATTCCCGACCCTCCGCCTGCTTGCCGCGGGCCTGCTGCTGGCCGCGGCGACGCTCGCCGCCTCGGCGGCCAATGCGGACAAACCCCGGGTGGGGGACGCCGCGCCAGCCATCAGCCTGAACGACCAGAGCGGCAAGACGGTGAATCTTTCGGACTACCAAGGCAAGTGGGTAGTCGTCTATTTTTATCCCAAGGACGAGACACCGGGCTGCACCACCCAGGCCTGCGAGTTCCGGGACAACATCTTCGCCTACCGCCGTGCCGGGGCGCAGATCCTGGGCATCAGCGTGGATGACGTGGAGTCGCACCGGAAGTTCGCCGAGAACCACGGCCTGCCCTTCCCGCTGCTGGCTGATTCCGCCCAGGAGACCACCCGGCGCTACGGCGTGCTGTCGCAATCCGGCATGGCCTCGCGCGAGACCTTCCTGATCGACCCCAGCGGCCGGATCGCCCGGCACTATGTGGTCGGCCGCAATGACCTCGAGGGCCACTCGAAGGTGGTGCTGGCGGACATCGAGTCGCTGAAGGCCGCCCCGAACAAGGGCTGACCAGACTGAACAAGGGTTGAGGGGCTGGCGCCCCTCGACGCTCAGGGTTTCAGCACCCGCAGGATCTGCAGCGAGTTGGTGCCGCCCTGCACGCCTGACAGATCGCCCTTGGTCAGGATGATCTGATCACCCACATCCACCAGGCCGCGCTGCAGCAGCTCGTCGAAGATCGACTGCGTCAGCTGCGCCGGCGTGGTGTGGGTGACATCGTACAGAACCGGGTAAACGCCGCGATACAGCATCACGCGCGCGCGCGTGATGTCCTGGCGCGTGAAGGCATAGATGGGCATGTCGGCGCGCATGCGCGACATCCACAGCGCCGTCAGGCCCGACTCGGTCAGCGCCACGATGGCGCGCACCCGCATGCGGTTGGCGGTGTACATCACCGCCTTGGCGATGGCTTCCTCGGTGTTGGAGAAATCGCCCTGCGTGCGCACCGCCAGCGGCTGACCCAGCTCGTACTTCTCCGCGCCGACGATCACCTCGGCCATGGCCTGCACGGCCTTCACCGGATATTTGCCGGCCGCTGTCTCGGCCGAGAGCATCACCGCGTCGGTGCCGTCGAGCACGGCGTTGGCCACGTCGCTGACTTCGGCGCGGGTCGGCACCGGGCTCATGATCATCGATTCCATCATCTGCGTGGCGGTGATCACCACGCGGTTGGCGGCCAGCGCCTGCTGGATGATGGTCTTCTGCAGGCCGGTGAGCGCCGCGTAGCCCATTTCCACGCCCAGGTCGCCGCGCGCCACCATCACGGCGTCGGCGGCGTTGAGGATCTCGCTCAGGTTGTCGATGGCTTCATGGCGCTCGATCTTCGCCACCACATGCGCGGTGCCGCGCCACTTGCGCAGCTCCGCCTGGGCGCGGCGGATGTCGGCCGCGTCGCGCGCGAAGGAAACGGCCACGTAGTCGACGCCCATCTCGGCGGCGAGACGGATGTGGTCCAGATCCTTTTCGGTCAGCGCCGGCGCCGAGAGGCCGCCACCCTGCAGGTTCAGGCCCTTGCGGTTGGACAGCGCGCCGCCGGCACGGGTGACGCATTCCATACGCGTGCCCTGCACCGAAACCACGTCGAGCACGATGTGGCCATCGGCCAGCAGCAGCGTGTCGCCGGGTTTCACGTCGCGGGGCAGATCCTTGTAGGCGCAGCCCACCTCGCGCTCGTTGCCGGCATTGGGTTCCAGCGCCACGTCGAGCGCGAAGGGTTGCCCCTCGGCAAGGTGTATGGGCCCCGCGGCAAAGCTCTCGATGCGGATCTTCGGACCGGACAGGTCCGCGAGGATGCCCACATTGCGTCCGACCGACTTGGCAGCCGCGCGGATGGCGAGGATGCGGCGCCGCTGCTCGTCCTTCTCGCCATGCGAGAAGTTGATGCGGGCCACATCGAGGCCCGCCCGCACCATGTCCTCCAGCACCGACGGATCGTCGGTGGCAGGCCCCAGCGTCGCTACGATCTTCGTGCGCCGCTGCGCGGTCTGTGCATCTGTCATCTGTTGTCCGTGGTGGTGGTGGCAGCGCGGTCTTCGAGGGCCGCGACAGCCGGCAGGCGCTTGCCTTCCACGAATTCGAGGAAGGCGCCGCCGCCGGTGGAAATGTAGGAGATGCCCTCCTCCACGCCGTACTTCTCGATGGCGGCCAGCGTGTCGCCGCCGCCGGCCAGCGAGAAGGCCTTGCTGCTGGCGATGGCATTGGCGATCACGCGCGTGCCTTCGCCAAACTGGTCGAACTCGAATACGCCCACCGGGCCGTTCCAGATCACGGTGCCGGCGCCGGCGATGATTTTGGCCAGACGCTCGGCCGTATCCGGGCCGATGTCGAGGATGAGCTCATCCGGATGCACGTCGTGGATGCCGCGCACATCGGCATGCGCCGTGGCCGCGAACTCGGTGGCCACCACCACATCGGTGGGCAGCGGGATGTCGGCGCCGCGCTCGCGCGCCAGCGTCATGAGACGACGACAGGTGTCGAGCATCTCGGTCTCGCACAGGCTCTTGCCGACATTGACGCCGGTGGCCGCGAGGAAGGTGTTGGCGATGCCGCCACCGACGATGAGCTGGTCCACCTTGCCCAGCAGCGCCTCGAGGATGGTGAGCTTGGTGCTGACCTTGGAGCCGGCGACAATGGCCACCAGCGGACGCTGCGGCTTCTCCAGCGCGCGTTCCAGCGCCGCGAGCTCACCGGACAGCAGCGGACCGGCGCAGGCCACCGGCGCGTAACGCGCCACGCCATGCGTCGAAGCCTCGGCGCGGTGCGCGGTGCCGAAGGCATCCATCACGAACACATCGCACAGCGCGGCCATCTTGCGGGCCAGCTCTTCCTGGTCCTTCTTCTCGCCCTTGTTGAAGCGCACGTTCTCGCACAGCACCACCTGGCCCGGCTCGACGGCAACGCCATCGAGCCAGTCCTTCACCAGCGGCACATTGCGGCCCAGCAGCGACGACAGGCGCGCCGCCACCGGCGCCAGCGACAGCGCCGGGTCGTACTTGCCCTCCTCCGGACGGCCCAGGTGCGACAGCAGCATCACGCGCGCGTTTTTCTGCAGCGCCTGCTGGATGGTCGGCAGCGCCGCGCGGATGCGCGCGTCGCTGGTGACCTCGCCGTCCTGCACCGGCACGTTCAGATCCTCGCGGATCAGCACGCGCTGGTCCGCGAGACACAGATCCGCCATCTGGAGGACTTTCACGGCGGACGTCCTACTTGGCCTTCGACCAGGCCAGCGCCGTGTCGAGCATGCGGTTGGAGAAACCCCACTCGTTGTCGTACCAGGAGCAGACCTTCACCAGGCCGCCGTCGATCACCTTGGTGAGCGTGGCGTCGAAGGTGGACGAGGCCGGATCGTGGTTGTAATCGATCGAAACCAGCGGCGCCTCGGTATACGCGAGCACGCCCTTGAGCGCGCCTTCGGCGGCCGCCTTCACCAGCTTGTTCACTTCCTCGCCGGAAGTGGCGCGCTTGGGGCGGAAGGTGAGATCGACCAGCGACACGTTGATTGTCGGCACGCGGATGGCAAAACCGTCGAGCTTGCCCTTCAACTGCGGCAGCACCAGGCCCACAGCCGCGGCGGCGCCGGTCTTGGTCGGGATCATCGACATGGTGGCCGAGCGCGCGCGGCGCAGATCCTCGTGATAGACGTCCGTCAGTACCTGGTCGTTGGTGTAGGCATGGATGGTGGTCATGAGGCCACTCTCGATGCCGATGCTGTCGTTGAGCACCTTGGCCAGCGGCGCCAGGCAGTTGGTGGTGCACGAGGCATTGGAGACCACGGTCATCGCCGAGGTCAGCACATCCTCGTTCACGCCGTAGACCACGGTGGCATCCACGTCGCTGCCGCCCGGGGCGGAAATCAGGACCTTCTTCGCGCCGCCCGCCAGGTGCGCCTGCGCCTTGGCCTTGCTGGCGAAGAAGCCGGTGCACTCGAACACCACGTCCACGCCCAGCTGACCCCAGGGCAGCTTCGCGGGGTCGCGCTCGGAGAGCACCTTGATGCGGTCGCCATTGACGACCATGGAGTCGCCATCCACGGTCACGGTGCCGTTGAACTTGCCGTGCGCGGTGTCATAGCGCGTCAGGTGCGCGTTGGTGTTCGCATTGCCCAGATCGTTGATCGCCACGACCTGGATTTCGCTGGTGCGCTTCGCCTCGTAGAGCGCGCGCAGGATGTTGCGGCCAATGCGTCCGTAACCGTTGATGCCAACCTTGATCGCCATGATGTTCCCCTGTCTCTACCTTGCTGTCAGTTGATCAGATCCTGCACGGCCTGCTGCACATGTTCCGCAGTGAGACCGAATTTCTTGAACAGATCGCCCGCCTTGCCGGAGGCGCCGAAATGATCGATGCCGATCACGCGGCCACCGCTGCCGACATAGCGCCACCAGCCTGCCGTTGCGCCGGCCTCCACGGCCACGCGCTGCGTCACAGCCTGCGGCAGCACCGCTTCGCGCCAGGCAGCATCCTGGGCGTCGAACACATCGGTGCTGGGCATGGACACCAGGCGCACGCGGCGGCCCGCGGCGTTGAGCGCATTGACGGCGGTGGCCGCGATGGCGACCTCCGATCCGGTGGCGATCACGATGGCTTCGGGCGTACCGGCCACGTCGATCAGCACGTAGCCGCCGCGATGAACGGCAAGCCCCTGCTCGCGCGTGCGCGGCTGCTGCGGCAGCGCCTGGCGCGTGAGCACCAGCGCCGTGGGGCCGTTGCGGCGGTCGATGGCGGCCACCCAGGCCACGGCCGATTCCAGCGCATCGCAGGGCCGCCACAGCGAAAGATTGGGCATCAGGCGCAGGCTCGCCACATGCTCGATGGGCTGGTGCGTGGGGCCGTCTTCGCCCAGACCGATGGAATCGTGCGTATAGACCAGCACCACGCCCTGGTGCATCAGCGCCGCCAGACGCACGGCATTGCGCGCGTAGTCGGAGAACACGAGGAAGGTACCGCCATAGGGGCGGAAGCCGCCATGCAGCGACAGGCCGTTCATCGCGGCCGTCATGCCGAACTCGCGCACGCCGTAGTTGATGTAGTTGCCGGAAGCATCTTCCGGCGTGACGGCGCGCGAATCCTTGCGGAAGGTATTGTTCGAACCGGTGAGGTCGGCCGAACCGCCCACCAGCTCGCCCAACGACGGGCCGATGGCATTGAGCGCCACCTGCGAAGACTGGCGCGTGGCCTGGGGATCCTTCACCGCCAGCGCCGCCTGCAACGCGGCCCCGGCAACCTGCTGCCAGTCCGCCGGCAGCTCGCCGCGCATGCGGCGCGCGAACTGCGCGGCCAGATCCGGGTGCGCTTTCTCGTAAGCCGCGTAGCGCCCGCTCCACTCCTTCTGTGCCGCGATGCCGCGCGGGCGCTGGTCCCAGGCTTCGCGGATGGGCGCGGGAATCTCGAACGGCGGCGCGGTCCAGCCCAGTTTCGCGCGGGCGCCGGCGATTTCCTCGGCGCCCAGCGGCTCGCCATGGGTGCTCTTGCTGCCGGCCTTGGTGGGTGCGCCGAAACCGATGGTGGTGCGGCAGCAGATCAGCGTCGGCCGCTCGCCGTCGGCCTGCGCGGCACGCAGCGCGGCCAGCACCGCTTCGCCGTCATGACCGTCGACGTCGCGGATCACCTGCCAGCCATAGGCCTCGAAGCGCGCGGGGGTGTCGTCCGCGCACCAACCCTTCACATTGCCGTCGATGGAAATGCCGTTGTCGTCGAACAGCACGATGAGCTTGCCCAGGCGCAGCGTGCCGGCCAGCGAGCAGACTTCATGCGAGATGCCTTCCATGAGGCAGCCATCGCCGACGAAAACATAGGTGCGGTGATCGACCACCGTGTGGCCGGGCCGGTTGAACTCGGCGGCCAGCATCTTCTCCGCCAGCGCCATGCCGACGGCATTGGCGATGCCCTGCCCCAGCGGACCGGTGGTGGTCTCGATGCCGAGCGCGGGCTCATGCTCCGGGTGGCCCGCGGTGCGCGCGCCGAGCTGGCGGAAATCGCGGATCTCGTCGATGGAAAGCGGATAGCCGGTCAGATGCAGCAGCGAATACAGCAGCATCGAGGCATGGCCGTTGGACAGCACGAAGCGGTCGCGGTCCCACCAGGTCGGGTCGGCGGGGTTGTGCTTCAGCACTTCCCGCCACAGCACTTCGGCGATATCGGCCATGCCCATGGGGGCGCCCGGATGACCGGATTTGGCCTGCTGGACGGCATCCATCGACAGCGCGCGGATGGCATTGGCAAGTTCTCGACGGGACAGCATTACTGACAGAAGGCCTTCTTCACGAGCCGCAACGCGGCGGGAGAGCCCTGCATTGTCCAATGCTGCGCCGTGCATCGCAAATCAGCCCCCTGACGACAGAATGCGACAGGCTGTGAATCTGGGTCACGTCCGGGAACATACGCACCAGGGCACGGTCCTGTAGCTTGACGACGTTCACTTTGCGGCGCGGGGCCAGCCCCTAAAGTAGCCCTCCGGAATCACTCGCAGCAACGGCCACATCGTTGAATAACCTAACCAATTCTGTCGCAAGACTGGTGCAGCTCACCGATACGCACCTGTATGGCGACCCGGAACAGTCGCTGCGGGGCGTGCCGACGCTGCCGGCCCTGCGCCAGACGCTGACAGCGTCGCAGGCGGCAATCCGCGACTGCGACGCCATCCTGGCCACCGGGGACCTGGTCCAGGACGACCCGGCGGGTTATGTACATTTCCGCGCCGAATTCGGCGCACTGGGCAAGCCGGTGCTGTGCATTCCCGGCAACCACGACGACGTGCCCGCGATGCGCGCGGCGCTCAACGAGGCCCCCTTCCACCTGAACCCGGTGCACGATCTGGGCGCCTGGCGCCTGGTGCTGCTCGACAGCAGCGAGCCGCGGCAGGTGGCCGGCCGCATCTGCCCCGACGGCCTTGCCGTGCTGGAGCAGGCCCTGGCCAGCGCCGACGGCCGCCACGTCATGGTCGCCCTGCACCACCATCCGGTGCCCATGGGCAGCGCCTGGCTGGACAACATCGGCCTGCTGAACGCCGCGGAGTTCTTTGCCGTGCTCGATCGCCACAGCGCGGTGCGCGCGGTGATCTTCGGCCATGTACACCAGGCTTTCGACGGCGAGCGTCGTGGAGTGCGGCTGCTTGGCACCCCCTCGACCTGCTCGCAGTTCCGGCCACATTCGGACCAGTTCGCCGTGGGCGAGCAGCCGCCCGCCTGGCGCACACTCCAGCTCCACGCCAACGGCAGCGTCGACACCGAGCTGGGCTGGCTCGATTCGCGGCCGGTAGCGGGCCTTACAGCCTGAGAGCGCCCCGGCGCCCGGACCTCGAGCGCCGACCAGCCCTCAACGGGCCCGCAGCTGCGCGAGCAGGCGCTGGTGCAGCCCGCCAAAGCCGCCATTGCTCATGATGAGCACATGGTCGCCGGCACGGGCATCGGCGGCAAGGCGCGCCAGCAGCGCATCCACAGTGGGTTCGGTGGCCGCGCGCGGTCCCAGCGAGCGCGCCACGGCGGCCGCATCCCATCCCAGATCCGGCGGGGCGAACAGATAGACCGCGTCGGCGCCCGTCAGTGACGGCGCCAGCGTTTCCTTGTGTACACCCATGCGCATGGTGTTGGAGCGCGCCTCCAGCACCGCGACCAGCCGCGCTTCAGCACCTATGCGCCGCCGCAGACCGTCAATGGTGGTGGCGATGGCGGTGGGATGATGCGCAAAATCATCGTAGATGTGGATGCCCGCCGCCTCACCGGTGAGCTCCATGCGCCGCCGCACGCCGCGGAAGCGGGCCAGCGCCTCGACAGCCCGCTCCACCGGCACGCCGGCATGGCGCGCGGCGGCTATCGCCGCCAGCGCATTGGCCACATTGTGCGAACCCATGGTGGACCACTGCACGCGGCCCGCCACGCTGCCGTCCAGGCACACATCGAAACAGCGGGTGTCGCCGTCCTGAAGCCGGGCAGTCCAGCGCGCGCCCGGACGCGGCTCGAGCGCAAACCCCTCGCGCGGCGTCCAGCAGCCGCGCGCGATCACCTCGTCGAGGTTGGCGTCGGCGGCGTTGTGCACCACAAGACCGCTGCCTGGCACGATGCGCAGCAGATGGTTGAACTGCCGCCTGATGGCTTCGAGGTCCGGATAGATGTCGGCGTGGTCGAATTCGAGGTTGTTGAGGATCAGCGTGCGCGGCCGGTAGTGCACGAACTTGGCGCGCTTGTCGAAGAAGGCCGTGTCGTATTCATCGGCCTCGATCACGAAGAAGGGCGTATCGCCCAGCCGCGCGCTCACATCGAAGTTGCCGGGCACGCCGCCGATGAGAAAGCCCGGCACGAGGCCCGCATCGTCGAGGATGTGCGCCAGCAGGGTCGCGGTGGTGGTCTTGCCATGCGTGCCGGCCACGGCCAGCACCCAGCGATCCTTAAGCACCTCGCGCGACAGCCACTGCGGACCGGAGGTCCAGGGAATCGGGCCTTCCAGCAGCGCCTCGATCACCGGCATGCCGCGCGTCATCACATTGCCGACCACCACCACATCGGGCGCGGGCGAAAGCTGCGCGGCCTCGAAGCCCTCGACGATGTCGATGCCAAGCGCCTGCAGCTGCGTGCTCATGGGCGGATACACATTGCGGTCGGAGCCGGTCACCCGGTGGCCCGCCGCGCGCGCGATGGCGGCGATGCCGCCCATGAAGGTGCCGCAGATGCCGAGGATATGGACGTGCATGATCAGCCAGCCAGCGCGGCGTCGGTCCCCAGCGCTTCGGGGAAGATCGCCATCAGCACCCCGCGCGTCACCAGCGCCTGCGCGATCACCAGCGCCACGCAGGCCGGCGCCGGCCACTGGGTGGCCGACTGGAAGATGCGCGTGTTGACGATCAGCGCCCAGATGCCCAGCGCCACGATGAGCAGCGAAACCGGCACCTGCCAGGAAGGGTCGTCGCGCAGCCGCAGGAACATCGACATGCTGGAGGCGAACAGCGGCGCCAGCACCAGCTGGAAGCCGAACACGGCCATGGAGGTCTGCAGGAAGCGCTCCGGCTTGCGCGCCAGCCGCAGCATCAGCTTCACCCATACCAGCATCAGCGCGGTGTCCACGGCCAGCAGCACCACCGGATGCGCGCCCGGTTCCGACGGCAGCAGCGCGCTGAACCCGAGGCTTACCAGCCCATAGGCAATGATGGTGGCGAGCAGCAGCGAGGGCACCGCCGGCAGGTCTTCGGGACCACGCCTGAGGCGCGCGATGTCGACATAGACACGCGCCGCCTCGACCAGCGCAGAGGTGGACTTCGCGATCAAAACCGCTCCATGAGTGTTTAGACTTGGCGATCTTACATGAGCACTGCCACGATTACGGACGGCGCCGCCATCGGCGCCCTGGTCACGCGCCTTGCCGGCGCGCCCTGCATCGGACTCGACACCGAGTTCATGCGCGAACGCACCTATCGCCCGCAGCTGTGCCTGCTGCAGCTGGCGCTGCCGGGCGAGATCTGCTGCATCGACCCGCTTGGCAAGGCAAGCCTGGAACCGCTGGGCGCGGCCATGCGCGCGCCGCAGATTCCCAAGATCATCCACGCCGCGCGCCAGGACCTGGAAGTGCTGTGGCCGCTGTTCGGCAGCCTCGAGGGCGTGTTCGACACCCAGATCGCCGCCGCGCTCACCGGCCTGCCGGCGCAGATCGGCTACAGCGACCTGACAGGCCGCCTGCTGGGCGTGCACCTGGCCAAGGCCGAAACGCGCACCGACTGGTCGCGCCGCCCGCTGAGCGCGGCGCAGCTGGCCTATGCCGCCGACGACGTGGCGCATCTTTTCGCCCTGCACGATGCTCTGGTGACGCGGCTGCGGCAGATGGGGCGTCTCGCCTGGCTGGAAGAGGAGCTGCGCGATCTGGCGCTGCCCGGGAATCTCTTCGTGGACCCGGAGCGCGCCTGGGAGCGGCTGCGCTGGGCCGGCGACCTGGATGAGGATCGGCTGCGGCTGCTGAAACTGCTCGCCGCCTGGCGCGAACGCCGTGCCGCGGAGAAAGACCGCCCCCGCACCTGGATCCTCGACGATGCCGGCCTGCGCAGCCTCGTGATGCAGGCGCCGCGCACTGCCGCCGCGCTGGCGCAGGTGCCGGAACTCACGCCCGGTTTCGTGGAGCGCAGCGGCGGCGCCATGCTGGAAGTGATCGACGCGGCGCAGCTGCCCGCAAGCCTGCCGCCCCTGACCCGGTCCCGGCCGGACCCTCAGAAAACAGCATTGGTGAAGCGGCTCTCCGGCCTCGTGCAGACGGTGGCCGCCGAACTTGCGCTGAGTCCGGAGATCCTCGCCACACGGCGCGAGCTGGAACAGATTGCCGGAGGCTCCATGGATGCGTCGCCGCTGCGCGGCTGGCGCCACGAGGTCATCGGCCAGCGGCTGCTGGCCGTGCTGTAAGCCGTCTTTGCAGCTATTTCTTGCGCGCGGGGCCGCGGCGCGCCGCGCTCTTGCGGGCCGGACGACGTGCGGACTTCGCGCGCGTGACGCGCTTCGCCTTGGCCTTCTTGGCTTTCGCCTTCGATTTGGCCTTCGCCTTCGCCTTGACCTTCGTCTTGGCGTTCGCCCGCGACTTGGCCTTCGCCCTGGTCTTCACTTTGGCCTTGGCCTTGGCTTTCGCCTTCACCACGACCTTCTTTCCGGTCTTCTTCTTCGGCGTGGCCTTCTTCTTCCTGGCAGTGCGCACCTTCACGCCCGGCACCGCCGGCTGCGTCAGCGCGCGGATCAGAAGCTCCGTGATCGCATCAATGTCGCCCTGCGCATCGATGGACTGCAGCAGCTTGCGCCGGCTGTAGTAACCCAGCAGCGGCCGCGTCTGCGATTCATAGACCTTGAGGCGCTGCACCACGGTCTCTTCATTGTCGTCGGGGCGCTGGAACAGCAGCGGCGCGCCCGCGCATACCTGGCAGCGCGGCTGGCTGCCCAGGGGCATGGAATAGATGTTGTACACGCGCCCGCAGCTCTGGCAGCTGCGGCGGCCGGCTATGCGGCGCGTGAGCTCCGCATAGGGCACGTTCATCTGCACCACGCCGGTCAGCGGCTTGCCCATGCCGGCAAGCATCCGGTCCAGCGCCTCGGCCTGCGCGATGTTGCGCGGGAAGCCATCGAGGATGAAGCCATTGGCGGTGTCGGCATCCGCGAGGCGCTCGCGGATCATGCCCAGCACGATGGCGTCATCGACGAGCTTGCCGGCCTGCATCGCATCCTTGGCCTCGAGGCCCAGCGGCGTACCGCGCGCCACGGCCGAGCGCAGCAGATCGCCGGTGGAAATCTGCGGAATTCCGAAACGTTGCACCAGACGCTGGGACTGGGTTCCTTTTCCGGAGCCGGGGGCTCCGAGCAGTACGATGCGCATGAGACCTGATCTTTATTTGAATGAGCGGGCACAGTACCGATACGCTCTTTCCCGGTCAAACCACACCGCACAACCCCACTCTGCCCGCCCCGGAGATCCGCATGAGCAAGCCCCGCAACGCCTTCTACGCCCAGTCGGGCGGCGTCACCGCCGTCATCAACGCCTCGGCGGCCGGGGTGATCGAGACAGCCCGCAAGCATCGGCGCCACATCGCGAAGGTCTACGCCGGCCGGGACGGCATCGTCGGGGCGCTCACCGAGGACCTCATCGACACCAGCGCCGAGTCCCCGGCCACCATCCGCGCGCTGCGCCACACCCCCGCCGGCGCCTTCGGCTCGGCGCGCTTCAAGCTCAAGGGCCTGGACCAGAACCGCGCCGAATACGAGCGCCTCATCGAGGTGTTCCGCGCCCATGACATCGGCTACTTCTTCTACAACGGCGGCAACGACTCCATGGATACCGCCCTCAAGGTCTCGCAGATCGGCGAGGCGCTGGGCTATCCGGTCACCTGCGTGGGCATCCCCAAGACCGTGGACAACGACCTGCCGGTGACCGACTGCTGCCCGGGCTTCGGCTCGGTG
>CAUJIK010000065.1 GCA_963205255.1 Pseudomonadota bacterium | reverse complement strand
ATCCGAAGCTGGGGCTGGTGTAGCGGCGCGCGATGGTGTCGATGTCGGTGGTGCCCATGGTGTCGCGGGCGCGCCGCATGCCCGCGGAACCGTGGTTGTAGGCCGTGAGCGCCAGCGGCCAGCTGCCCAGCAGCCGGTAGTTGTAGTCCAGCAGCTGCGCGGCAGCCTCGGTGGCGCGGAACGGGTCCATGCGCTCATCGACGGCATCATCGACGCGCAGGAAACGCCGGCCGGTCGCGGGCATGAACTGCCACAGGCCGGCCGCGCCCACCTTCGAATACACCGTGGGATCGAACGAGGACTCCACATGCGGCAATGCCGCAAGCGCAGGCGGCAGGCCGAGCCGGGCGAAGGTATCGGCGATGTGCGCCTCCCAGGTTCCCGAGCGCTCCACACCGGCGCGGAAGCGGTCGGCCTGACCGAGCTGGAAGCGCACGGCATCCACCGCCTGGGCAAAACGCTGTGGCGAGGCTTCATCGCCGAAGGCCGCGGCGACGGACTTCTCGTCCGCGCTCAGATCGGCAGCGCCCGCGGCGAGACGGCGCAGCATGCCCTTGATCCGGTCGCGCTCGTCATCGATCGCGGCGCGGCGTTCTTTCGGCGTGACGTCGTCGGTGAAGCGCAGCTTGCGATAGACCACGCCGAGATTGCGGTCGTCGTGCAGGAAGCCTTCGGTGGTGGTGATCTCGGTGTAGACGCGGATCCAGAACTGCACGTCGCGCTCGAGCTCGGCCGGGCGCGGAATGGGCTCTTCAGCAGCCGCGGCGACAGCCTGCGCGGCAGGCGCCGGCAGAACGGCAGCCATCATCAGGAAAAGAAGGAAAAACGCGTGTTTCACAGCAGAATCGATCCTAGCAGCCACCCCTTATGTGAACTGTCGATTCCGCCACAAAAGCACGGCGCGCCACATGCGGGCGGGCCCGTAGGGGAAAACCGTGGGCTACCAGGGAACACCGACGACGATGGAGCCGTTGTAGCCCGCCGTCGCGCTGCCGGTGAGCGCAATGGTCTGCGCGGCGATCTGCGCCGCGGTGTTGTCGCCGAACACATTGTCACTGGCGATGGTCACGCGGCCAAGATTGGAGAGACTGCTGCCGTAGTCGGATGCGGTGGAATAGACGCTGCTGCAGGCATCGCGGGGCAGCGCCATCTGCGAAGTCAGGATGCGGTTGGCGGCGCCCGTGGCCGTACCGAGGCTCTGGAACACCTCGAAATGGATGTGCGGATAGCGGCCGGCATAGCAGCCGGGGAAGATGGTCGTGAAGCTCACCTTGCCGCTGGAATCCGTGGACTGCACGCCTCGCAGGAAGTTCTCGTTCTGCACACCGGCGGAATACAGCGAATACAGGCCATCGCGCGTGCAATGCCACAGGTAGATCGCCCAGCCGGAAAGCGCCGCGCAGCTGGCATTGCTGTTGAACACGGTGATCTCCAGCGTCAGCGGCACACCACCGGCCGTGTTCGAGGAAATGCCGAAGCTGTCGCGGATGTCGCTGCGCACCACGCCGCTTTGCAGCAGTACATTGGAGATCACGCCATTGACCGAGTTGGTGCCGTCTGAAGGATACGGGCCGTTGGTCTCGGAGGAGCTGGCGACGCAGCCACTGGTCGCGTCGCCGCCGCTGCTCGAGCCGGAGCCGGTGCTGCCTGAACTGCCGCCCGAACCGGTACTGCCCGAGCTGGAATTGCTGTCGCCGGCCGTGGCGCCGGAACCGTCCCCACCGCCGCAGCCGGCCAGCAGCGCCATGGCGCCGCCACCGACCATGTAGCCCAGCAGGCGACGACGCTCGGCAAGCCGCCGGGAGATCACCCGCAGGTCATGGCCCAGACCCAGATCATGTTCGTGGTCATGCTCGTTCATGGGAGCGCTCAGGTCAGTTGCGACGGGAGCCATGCTGGCAGGCTGACTTACGGCGCGTTTGTCAGCGCTTGACGGACGCTGACAAACGCCCACTACACTGCCCTGCCATCAATTGCCGACATGGAGACAGCCGCCGCCCGCATGGATCTCACCTCGCGCATTCTCGTGGTCGACGACGATCCGGACCTGCGCCGGCTCATCGCGGATTTCCTTGCCGGCCATGGCTACCGCGTGGCGGTGGCGGAGAACGTCGCGGCCATGCAGCGCGAGATCGACCGCGCGCCGCCGGACCTCGTCATCCTCGATGTGATGATGCCGGGCGAGGATGGGCTGTCCGCCGCGCGGCGGCTTGCGGCCGAACGCGGTCCGGCGGTGATCATGCTCAGCGCGCTGGGCAGCGATACCGACCGCATCGTGGGGCTGGAGGTGGGCGCGGACGACTACCTCGCAAAGCCCTGCAATCCGCGCGAACTGCTGGCTCGCGTGCGCGCGGTGCTGCGGCGGCGCCAGGCCGCGGAGCAGGACGGCACGCCGGAACGTTCGCTGTATGAATTCGCGGGCTGGCGGCTGGACCTGCAACGCCGGGACCTGCGCGACCCCGGCGGCGTGTTCATCGACCTTTCCGATGGCGAGTTCGCGCTGCTGCGCTGCTTCGTCGAGCATCCGCAGCGCGTGCTGTCGCGCGACCAGCTGCTGGACCAGGCCCACGGCGGCAATCGCGAGATCTATGACCGCGCCGTGGACAGCCAGGTGAGCCGGCTGCGCCGCAAGCTCAACGACCGGTCGCCGGAGGAACTGATCCGCACCGTGCGCAACGAGGGCTACATGCTGCTGCCCTCGGTACGCCGCCTGTGAGGGCGCTCCCATGAAGATGCCCGGGCGCCTGAACAGCCTGTCCATATCCGGCCGCAGCTTCCTGCTGGTATTCGCGGCGCTGGTGATCGCCGAAGGCATCGCGCTGGCGCTGTTCGTGTCGCGGCCACCGCAGCGCAATGCACCCGTGTCGGTGCAGGAGCTGGCGACGCTGCTGCGTCTGCCCGGCGAAACCATGCCGCGCAGGGAACCTCCGCCCGCGCCACCGGATCGCTTCGGCCCGCCGCCGGGCCGGCCTGAAACCTTCCGTCCCGATGCAGGTCCCGGCGCCGGCCGGCAGCCGCAGGCAAAGCTCGTCATTGCAGATCGCGCCGAACCGCCGGCATCGGTCCGCAAGGTGGACGACAGGGCTTCGAGCGAAGTGACCGGCGAACTGGCGGCAAGGCTCGGCATCCCCGCCAGCCAGCTGCGCGTGCAGGTGCCCGACGACATGCTGAGCGGCGCGCCGGGCCGCAGGCCGGGCGAGCGCCTGCTGGGAGAAGGCTTCGTCGCGGCCAGACAGCTGGCGGACGGGCGCTGGCACACCGTGGTGAGCAGCGTGGAAGGTTTCCCCAATGCCTTTCACCGCCAGGCGCTGATGCTGTTCGCACTGGGGCTGGCGCTGCTGTTGCCACTGGCGTGGCTGTTCGCGCGCGCGCTCGCGGCGCCCATCCGCCGCTTCGCCGAAGGCGCGCAGCGCCTGGGGCAGGACCCGGTGGCCCCGCCCCTGCCACGCAGCGGCCCGCGCGAAATGCAGCAGGCGGTGGACGCCTTCAACACCATGCAGGCGCGGCTCAATCGCCTGCTGCGCGAACGCACGCAGATGGTGGGCGCCATCGCGCATGATCTGCGCACGCCGCTCACGCGGCTGGCCTTCCGCCTGGAAGAGCTGCCCATCCCGCTGCGCAAGAAGGTGAACGGCGACATCCAGGAGATGAAGTCGATGATCGCCGCGGCGCTGGATTTCCTGCGCGATCAGGCGCTGTCCGGCGAGCGCGAACCGCTGGACCTGCGGCTGCTGATCGAGCGTATCGTCGATGACCATGCCGACCAGGGGAAGGAGGTCAGCTTCACGGGCGGCGATCCGGTAACAGTGAATGGCGCGCCGCTGGCGCTGCGCCGGCTCATCGTGAACCTGGTGGAGAACGCGCTGAAATACGGCCAGCGCGCGCGCCTGCGGCTGCAGACCTCGGGCGGCTGCGCCGTGATCGAGATCCACGACGACGGGCCGGGCATTCCCGAAGCGCAGCAACAGCAGGTGTTCGAGCCCTTCTTCCGCCTCGAAGCCTCGCGCAACCGCGACACCGGCGGCATCGGGCTGGGGCTGGCGACGGCCCGCGCCATCGCGCTGGATCACGGCGGCGAGATCCTGCTCGCCAATCGCAGGGACGGCGGGTTGCGGGTGACAGTGAGGCTGCCGCTGCCGCAGTGAGCCTCCGGCCAGGATTGATTGTCGGCTGATGCCCGTTATTCTGTTGGGATGAAAACCATCAACGCCGCCCTGCTGTGCCTCCTCACCGCAACGCCCGCCGCCTTTGCGCAGGATGCGCCCGCCAGAACCTATCTCAGCCAGGCCGAGATACTGGCCGCCTCCCCGCACGGCGACTGGCGCACGCCTGATCCCGAGAACCTGCTGGTCATGGATCTTGCCGCCGGCCGCGTGGTGATCGAACTGGCGCCAGGCTTCGCTCCACAGCATCTGGCCAATGTCCGCACGCTGGCCCGCGAGCATTTCTGGGACGAAACCAGCATCTATCGGGTGCAGGACAACTTCGTGGTGCAGTTCGGCGATCCCAACGCGTCGAAGAAGGATCTGGCCAAGCCGCTGGGGTCCGCGAAGCTGCATCTGCCCGCCGAATTCCAGCGCGATGCCGCAGGCCTTACATTCACGGCGCTGCCCGATGCCGATGGCTGGGCGCCGCAGACCGGATTCGTCGACGGCTTTCCGGTGGCGCTGAACCCGCAGACCGGCAAGGCCTGGCTGGTGCATTGCTATGGCACCTTGGGCGCGGGCCGCGAGAACGCCGATGACAGCAGCCGTGGCGACGAGCTCTACGCCATCATCGGGCATGCTCCCCGGCGGCTGGACGCCAATCTCTCCGTGCTCGGACGCGTGCTGCAGGGCATGGATCTGCTCTCCGCCGTGCGCCGCGGCACGGGGCCGCGGGGCGGCTACAGGACGCCCGAAGAGCGCACGCCCATCCAGTCCATACGCCTTGCCAGCGAGCTGCCCGAGAGCGAGCGGCCGAAGCTGCAGGTGCTGCGGACCGAATCGGCCACCTTCAGCCAGATGGTCGAGTCGATGCGCCTCCGGACCGACGCCTTCTACAAGCGCGCGCCCGGCCGCGTCGAGGTATGCGACATCTCAGTGCCGGTGCGTTGAGCGGCGATCCTGTGCTGCGCGGGACATCCTGCTGCGCAGCAGCTGGAACGCCAGCAGGCTGAACAGCGCCATGGCGCCGCCGATGGCCAGCACCATGCCGATGCGGCGCTCGACGAAGCTCGCGCCCAGATGCACCAGCGCCGCGGTGAACAGCAGCTCGACCGCGGCCAGCACCAGCAGGTAACGGAAGAAGCTGTAACGCACCATGCCGAGCACATAGCCCGGAATTTCCGACGGCAGCGCCAGCTGGAACAGCAGCACCAGGCTGAACGGCGTCTGCGGTCCCACCCGCTTCTCGATGCGTGACAGCCAGACATCGGCCGTCAGCCAGTGAACCACGCCGCGCCCCAGGAAGCGGCCCACCACATAGGCCAGCGCGCCGCCCAGCGTCCAGCCGGCCCACAGCAGCAGGATGCTCACCGGCTCGCCCCAGGCATACACGGCCACCGGCAGCAGCAGCGCCACCGACATGAAGGCGAGCATCGCGGACAGCGCCGCATAGATCACGAACACCACGGCTCCCCACACCGGATGCCGGACGATGATGGCGTCGACCACCGCCAGCACGTCAAGCAGCGCCGCGTGCACCGGATCCGACAGCGCCAGCAACGCCAGGGCCACGGCCAGCAGCACCAGCAGCGCCGCGCGACGCCAGGCCGCGCCATGTTGCCGGAACAGATCAGCGTTCTTCATGTTTCGCAATTTTTCCATCCAGCAGCCAGCAACCCCAGGCCCAAAGTGCGCCGATGCACCAGCCGGCCAGCACGTCGCTGGGCCAGTGCACACCGAGATAGATACGGGAAAGGCCGATCAACAGCGTCAATATCAGCGCCACCGTCATGAAATAGCGCTGCAGCGCGGGTTGCGGATATTCGCGCGCCAGCAGCGCTCCGCACATCAGGTAGATGACGGCGGAGAGCAGCGCATGGCCGCTGGGAAAGCTCGGCGAGGAGACATTCACCAGATGCGCCACCACATCGGGCCGCTCGCGGTCGAAGGCGAGCTTCAGCCCCGTGCTGACCAGCGCGGCGCCGGCGGCGCTGCCCAGCATCAGCCACGCCGCGCGCCGCCGCCCGTTCAGCAGCAGAAAGCCCGCGATCACCACCACCAGCGTGGTGAGCACCGAGTGGCCACCGAGGCTCGTGATGTCGGTGGCCAGGTGCCGCAGCCATTCCGGGCCCACCGGATCGGCAAGATCGCCGGGGACGCGCAGTGCGAGCAGAAGCTCCCTGTCCATGGCGCGGCTGCGTGCGACCGATCAGCCTTTGACGTCCAGATCCGCCGCCCTGTGCCGCTCCAGCACCCGCAGGCTCTCCGGCATCAGCGAGGTGGCATTCACGCGGCGCCCGCGCTGCACCGCCGGCCGGTTGCCCACCAGATCATTCCAGCGCGCAAGGTTCGGATATTCGTGCAGCGAGAGGAACTCGGCCGCGTTGTACTGGCCGTTCATGATGCCGCCGTACCAGGGCCAGTTGGCGATGTCGGCGATGGTGTATTCGTCGCCGGCCACGTACTTGGTGCGGCCGAGCTGGGTGTCGAGCACATGCAGCAGCCGCTTGGTCTCCATCGCGAAGCGGTTGATGGCGTACTCGATCTTCATCGGGGCGTAGTTGTAGAAGTGCCCGAACCCGCCGCCCAGGTACGGCGCCGACCCCATCTGCCACATCAGCCAGTTCATGGTCTCGGCGCGCGCGGGGCCGCTGGCCGGCAGGAAGGCGCCGAATTTCTCGGCCAGGTAAAACAGGATGGAGCCGCTCTCGAACAGCCGCGTGGGCGGGTCGGTGGTGCAATCCAGCATGGCCGGGATCTTCGAATTCGGGTTCACAGCCACGAAGCCGCTGCCGAACTGGTTGCCCTCCCCGATGCGGATCAGCCAGGCGTCGTACTCGGCGCCGCTGTGGCCCGCGGCCAGCAGCTCCTCGAGCAGGATGGTGACCTTCTGCCCATTGGGCGTGCCCTGGGAATAAAGCTGCAGGGGATGCTGGCCGCGCGGCAGCTCCCTTTCATGCGTGGCGCCGGAGATGGGGCGGTTGATGTTGGCGAAAGCGCCGCCGCCAGGCTGGTAGGTCCACACCTTGGGGGGCTGGTAGCCCGCCGGAAAATTCTGGCTTGCATCGGCTTCGGATGACATGGGCGGCGGCCTCCAGACCTGGCGCTGAGGAAAGGCGCATTGTACGCCCAGCCCGCACACCCCTATGCCCCGGCGAAGCAATGCCGCAGACTATACCCATGGGCTTTCCGGTCAAATTCGCAGCCCGATGCCTCCTGCCAGCCCTGGTGGCGCTGGCCGTCACCGTGGCCGCCGCCCAGGGGTTCATGAACCGGCGCCTGCGCGTCGTGCAGAACGATCCGCCAGCCACCCAGTTCATCGCCGCGCGCTGGCGGTTCGGCACCAATGGCTACATCGGCCACATGGGCTGGTCGCACAACTACCCGCAGTCGGATCGCAACCTCAACCAGTTCCTCAAGCGGGCCACGCGCCTGGATGTGGAGGAGGAGTCCTACCGCATCGTCGAGCTGGGCAGCGATGAGGTGTTCGACTATCCCTTCGCCTATGTCTCCGAACCGGGCGAGATGGAACTCACCGACGAGGAAGTGGTGAACCTGCGCGAATTCGTCGGTCGCGGCGGATTCATACTGATGGACGACTTCGACGGGCCGGTGCAGTGGGGGCAGATGCACTCACAGATCCGCCGCGCCTTTCCCGACAGCGACTTCGAAGCGCTGCCCATCGATCATCCGGTGTTCCGCACCTACGCCCCGCTCGAAACCTTCGACGACATGGCCCAGCATGTTCCCGGCGGCCGCATCACTTACTACGGACTGTTCACCCGTTCGGGCCAGCTCGCCGTGCTCGCCGGCCACAACAATGACCTGGCGAACTTCTGGGACTGGTACGGCGATGGCGGCATGCCGCTGAAGCCTGCCACCGACGCCTTCCGGCTCGGCACCAATGCGGTGCTGTATTCGATGACGCACTGACGCGATACCGCGGCCTCAGCCAGACGCGCGCCGTATCAGCTCCAGCGCCACGAGAGTAAGCAGGAGGCGGAAACCCACGCGGAACACGTTCTCCGGCACCCGCATCAGCATGCGGCTGCCCACGGATGTGCCGACGAAGCCGGCCGCGATCATCAGCAGGATGAGCCAGATGTATTGGCGGAACGCGAACCCCATGGCCACGAACACCGCCACCTTGAACGCGTGCTGGGCCGAGTTGAGCATGGCGTGCGTGGCGACCAGCTGACGCCGGTCGGGAATGCCGCGGACAAACGCGGCGACCAGCGGGCCCGCGGCGCCCACGACCATGCCCAGCGCGGAAACCACCGCGCCGCCCACGAACTGCACGGCGCGACTGCGGGCGATCATCTTTGGTTGCGGCAACCACGTCGTCACCAGCACGAAAAGCCCGATGGCTCCAGCCAGCCATTTGCCAGGCAGCAGATGCGCGAACTGGCCGCCAACGATGGAGCCGAGCACGGCGCCCAGCGTCACCCACAGGATGAAATACCACTGGATATGTTCGCGCAGAACCAGCGCGCGACCGGCATTGCTGCCGAACTGCACGCAGCCATGCACGGGAACGACCACGATCGGCGGCAGTATCAGCGTCATCACGGCGATCAGCAGCGAGCCACCACCAAGGGAGAAGGTGGCCGTGATCAGCGATGTAACAAAACTCAATGAAATGAGCGCGAGCGCGGACCATGAATCGAGACCGGGAAACCATTCCATCAGAGGCGTGACCTTCGATTCATGTCAGTTCCGGTATATGTGTCAGGCGCGGCATATGCGCCAGCTCATGAACGTCAATGCCAATGATTATCTCCCCGGCTTCCGGTCGCCGCAGTCCGTCCTGCGAAACGCAGATCGGCGCGATATTGACCGGGATCAAATTCCGGTGAGTTTTCATCGAAGCAGCGCCAAAAACATCAACGCCGCGGTATTCCTTTGATCTGTGCAAGCGCTCATAATTAACTACGATCAAGCAAGAAACCGACCATCGGTCGGCTGCATCTGGGGGTCTCATGCTCGAAACACTGGAAGCCTCGACTCTGGCCACATGGATCCGGGAGTCGCCATCCATCTTCGCCTATACGCTGGTGTTGATTCTCCACGGTATAGGCTTTGCTCTCGTGGTCGGTCTCAACGCACTCATCGCATTGCGCGTTCTCGGGTTCGCTCCGCTGCTGCCTCTGGGCTCGTTGCACCGCCTGTGGGTGCCCATCTGGATCGGCTTCGCCATCAATGCCCTGTCCGGCCTGGGCCTGTTCATCGCCGATGCTCCGAAGATGGCGGGCATGAACATTTTCTGGATCAAGATGTTCTTCGTCCTGGCCGGCATGGTGGTATCGCTGCGCATGAAGAAGCACTATCTGGACAACACCGCCGCAACTTCCGGCAGTGTCGCGCCAGCCAGTGCACGCCCACTTGCATGGGCCATGCTTGCCGTCTGGCTTCTGGCGCTCATGGCGGGTCGCATGACCGGCTATCCCGAGCTCGTCCAGACCTGGTTCGGCATCTAGTCCCATACGAGTTTCGGAGATACTTCCCATGGAAAGCCTTTCCGCCCTTCTGACGATTCCCGCCGTGCAGTCGTTCGTCAACGACCATGGCTGGGTCTGGCCGGTCTGCGAGATCTTTCACTACATCGGCCTTGCACTGATCGTTGGCTTCATCGGCGCTCTGGACATGCGCATCCTCGGCCTGTTCAAGAGCATTCCGATCGGAGCCTTCAAGCCCGTCGTACCCGTCGTGATCATCGCCTTCGTGGTCAACCTGATCACCGGCCTGGTGTTCGTCACCGGCATGCCGCTGGGCGCGGGGTTCTATGTAGAGAACCTCTCCTTCCAGCTCAAGCTGCTGGCGCTGCTGATCGCGGGCGTGAACCTGATCATCTTCAGCGTCTCCGGACTGGAAGCGAAGGTCTACACGGTGCCCGCGGGCGCGGATGCGCCGGCGCGCGCCAGGACCGTGGCGTGGATCTCGCTGGTGTCGTGGGTGTCGGTGATCGTGTTCGGCCGCCTGCTGATGTACAACGACACGCTGCTGTACTTCCTCGGCGTGTGAGGGCCGGTCGGTGAGCGCGCGCCGCCGCGTGATTGCCGGTCTTGTGGGCGCGCTGGGCATGCTCAGCGCGCCCAGCCGCGTCTTCGGCGCGGCGCCGATCGGCCGTCGCACCCTGCTCGATCCGAAAGAGCCGCTGGCGGTTTCCATCGCCTACGTGCATGACGCGAAGAAAGTGGATGTGAAGCAATTCCCCACTTACAAACGGATCCAGACCTGCGAGACCTGCGCATTGATAGAGCTGGGCACCGCCTGGCAGCGCGGCTGCTCGCTGGTGCCTGGCCGGCTGGTGATGTCCACGGGCTGGTGCAAGGCCTGGGTGGCGCGAGGGCGCTGAAGGACATTCGGGGCTGCACGGTCCGACCTGGGGCTTTAGGCTATCGGCCATGCCCAGTCGCCCCGTATCCGCCGCACTGCTGTATCGCCGCCTCGCGGCCTGTCTTGTCCTGCTATGGAGCGCGAGCGGTTCCGCCACCAGTGCCGATGCGCTCGCCACGGCGCGCACCGAGTTCCAGCAGGCCTGGGGCCAGGTTGCCAGCGCTCCGGCCGATGCCGCGACCCGGGACAGCGCGAACCTGCAAGCGTATGTGCTTTATGCCTGGCTGCAGGCCGCGCGCCTGAGTCAGATCCTGCGCACGGCGGGCGCCAATGTGCCCACCGCGCTGGACGGACAGATCGCGACTTTCCTGCGCGGCCGCGAAGCGGAGCCCGCCTCGCAGGAGCTGCGGCGCAACTGGCTCGCGAGTCTCGCGGCGCGCGCGAAGTGGCAGGACTATCTGGCGTTTCATCGCGAAGCCGAGGATGGGCTGGCATTGCGCTGCCACAGCTTCACGGCGCGCATCGAACTGCAACGCCACACGGAACTCGCGGCGGCGATCGCCCAGACATGGCTCACGCCGCGCAGCCTGCCCGAGTGCGAGCGCGCGTTCGAGTGGCTGCGCGCCATGGGTGGCCTGGGTGATGAACTGGTCGAGCAGCGCGCGCGGCTGGCACTTGCGGACGGCAATGCATCGTTTGTGCGCCAGATCGTGCGGCCGTTGCCCGCCGAGCGCGCCGCGCCGCTGTTGCAGTGGGCGGCGCTGATCGAGAACCCGCGGCGCGAGATCGATGCGCTGATCGCGGCGCCGGATGCCACGGTGGAGACGGCCGCGCTGCTCGCCGGCTGGGCCAGGCTGGCGCGTGCCGATCGCGCCGCAGCCAGGCAGCGCTTCCAGAAACTGCGCGCCGCGCGCAAGCTGGGCCGGAGCGCGGCGAGCCCCTTCGCGCTGGCGCTGGCGCTGCCCCTGTCCTGGGACCGGGATGCGGATGCGCTCGATTACTTCGAGCGTGTGGAGCCCGCCGACTTCGACGACACCGCGCGCGAGTGGTACATCCGCGCGGCGCTGTGGGCGCGGCAATGGAGACAGGCGGGGCGCGTCATCGCCACGTTGTCGGATGAGAATCGCGGCAGCGCGCGCTGGCGCTACTGGGCGGCGCGCGTGGCCGCGCAGGAGGGAGACGACGCTGCCGCGCGGCAGATATATGAGTCGATTCTCTCCAGCGACAATTACTACTCCGCGATGGCGGCCGCCCGATTGAAGCGGCCGGTCGCGCCGAATCCGCAGACCGTAGCGGTGAATGCCGCGCAGCTCACCACGCTGGAGAATCTGCCGGCATTCGTGCGGGCGCGTGAACTGCTGCTGAGCGGCCTCGTCGATCCGGCGCGCGCCGAATGGCGATTCGGCCAGGAGTCGTTGCCGCCGGCGGCGCGCACGCAGGCCATTCACCTCGCCGCGCGCTGGGACTGGCATCAGCAGGCTGTCGCCACCGCGACGGGCGAGCGCGTGTTCAACGATTACGCGTTGCTGTATCCACGGCCTTACGACGCGGAAGTTGCCATCGCAGCGCAATTCGCGGAGCTTCCGCCGCCATTCATCTACGGCGTGATCCGCCAGGAGAGCCTTTACCAGCGCGACGCCGTTTCCTCCGCCGACGCGCGCGGCCTCATGCAGATGCTGCCCGAGACCGCCCGCCGCACAGCGCGCCAGTGGAAGCAGCCCACGCCGACGCTGGTCTCGTTGTTCGATCCGGCGGTGAACGTGGTGCTGGGCGCGGCCCATCTGAGGGACCTGCTCAACCGCTTCGACGGCCAATGGCCGCTCACGTTGGCGGGCTACAACGCCGGGCCTGGCGCCGCGCAGCGCTGGCGGCCTGAGCAGGCCATGGATCCGGACATCTGGATCGAGAACATTCCCTACAACGAGACGCGCAACTATGTGCAGCGCATTCTCTGGCACACGCTGGTGTTCGGCTGGCTGGCAAGCGGGGAAGCGCAGGACACGCGC
>CAUJIK010000064.1 GCA_963205255.1 Pseudomonadota bacterium | reverse complement strand
CGGCCGAGCGCGCCGTGCGCTACATGATCACGCAGTTCTGGGAAGAGGTGGAGTGGAGCTGGTTCACGCAGGGCGGCCGCCCGCTGCTCTACTGGCACTGGAGCCCGAACAATGGCTGGGCCATGGATCACGAGATCCATGGCTGGAACGAATGCCTCATTGCCTATGTGCTGGCCGCCGGTTCGCCGCGCTATGCGGTGGATCCCGTGGCCTATCACCGGGGCTTCGCCGCGGGTCGTGATTTTCTCAATGGCAAGAGCTACTACGGCATCGAGCTGCCCCTGGGGCAGCCCTGTGGCGGGCCGCTGTTCTTCGCGCACTATTCCTTCTGCGGTCTCGATCCGCGCGGCCTGAAGGACCGCTATGCCGACTACTGGGACCTCAACAACCGCCATGTGCGCATCAACCGCGCGCACTGCATCGCCAATCCGCATCGTCATGCCGGTTACGGCGAGCATTGCTGGGGCCTTACGGCCAGCGACGATCCGGATGGCTACGCCGCGCATGCGCCCGACAACGACAACGGCACCATTTCACCGACGGCGGCGCTGGCCAGCCTGCCGTATGCGCCGCGCGAATCGCTTCAGGTGGCGCGCCACCTGCTGCGCACCTATGGCGACAGGGTCTGGGGCCGCTATGGCTTCATCGACGCCTTCAACCCGGGCCGCGACTGGTTCGCGGACACCTACCTCGCCATCGACCAGGGACCCATCATCGTCATGATCGAGAACCACCGCAGCGGTCTGCTGTGGAAGCTGTTCATGAGCGTGCCCGAGGTGCGCACCGGCCTTGCCCAGCTGGGGTTCAGCAGCCCGCATCTGCCGCGGAGCTGAGGCTGCGTGGCGCAAGCACTGGAAGCCTGGCTCGCCGCCCAGTATGCGCACTCGCGCGAACAGATGCTGCGCAGCATCTCGCGCACCGACCTTGTGAAGGAGCGGCCGGGTTTCGGCCACAGCGTGCGGGCCGCGGCGGGGTCCGTGGTGGCCTCGCCGGTGCTGGCCGACTGGGATCCGGAGCCGGATTACTTCTTCCACTGGTTCCGTGATTCGTCGTTGGTCATGGATGCGCTGCGTCTGCTGCATGAAGATGGGCAGGTCGGTGACGAGGCGCTGGCCATGCTCACGGACTTCATCGCCTTCAGCAGCGCGCTGCGCGGGCTCGATGGCCGCAACCTGCGGCAGCCGCGCGGCTGGCGCGAACGCGTGCGGGAGGATTTTCACCAGTATCTGCGCGATGAGGCTGAGCTTGCCTGCGTGCGCGGCGCGGATGTCGTCGCCGAGACGCGCGTGAATGCCGATGGCACGCTCGACATCTCGAAGTGGGCGCGGCCGCAGCATGATGGCGCCGCGCTGCGGGCATTGACGCTGCTGCGCTGGCATCCGCATGTGCATGCCGACGAACCGCGGGCACAGGCGCTGGCGCAACTGCTGCGCCATGATCTTTCATTCGTGCTCGCCCACTGGAGCGAGCCCGCCTTCGACATGTGGGAGGAGCAGCGCGGTCTGCACTACCACACGCTTGCGGTCTCGGCCGCGGCCCTTGCGGCTGGCGCCGACTGGCACGAGGGTGCGGGCAATGCAGCGGCGGCGCAGGCCTGCCGTGTGGCGGTGCGGCAGATCCGCGAGCGGCTCGATGCTTTCTGGCTCGCCGATGCGGGCTTCTATGCATCGCATCAGTCTTCGGGTGGTGCCGATGCACGGCAGATGCTCGACATCTCCGTGGTGTTCGCCGCCATCCATGGCTGGGACGGCTCGGCCGGCCGGCACACGGCCGGTGATCCGCGCATGCAGGCCACGCTGCGGCGGCTGATGGATCTGTTCAACGATGAATACGCCATCAACCGTGAGCATCGGGCTGCGCCGGCGATGGGGCGCTACCGCGGCGATCGCTATTTCTCCGGTGGGGCCTACTATTTTTCGACGCTCGCGGCCGCGGAACTGTGTTTCCGCGTCGCCTGCCTGGCCGCCGATGATGCGGCCGCGCAGGATGGCGCAGCGCAGTGGCGCGAACGCGGCGATGCCTTCCTTGCGACCGTGCGTGCCTTCACGCCGGCCAGCGGCGATCTCTCCGAACAGTTCGACCAGCGCAGCGGTGCACAGACCTCGGCCCGGCATCTGGCGTGGAGCTATGCGGCCTTCATCTCCTGTCTTGCAGCGCGGCGTGCGGCCGGCGCTGTGGTGGCGCGCGCATGAACGAGGAGATCGCAGCCGGGCAGGCCGGGCTGAAGCAGCAGCTGGGCAGCCTGCTCCGGGCCACGCTGCGCTCTCACGCCGGCAAGGCCATCCTGTGGCTGGCGGCGGGCATCTTCACCGTCATCATCGCCACGGCCTATGGGCAGATCCGCCTCAACCAGTGGAACAAGCCCTTCTACGATGCGCTGTCGCGCCGCGATCTCGGCGATTTCCTGCTGCAACTGGGGGTGTTCTTCGTCATCGCCGGCGTGCTGCTGGTGTTCAATGTGGGGCAGCGCTGGCTGGTGGAAACGCTCAAGATGCGGCTGCGCGACGGGCTGGTGCGCGACCTGATCGAACGCTGGATGCAGCCGCGGCGGGCGTTCTGGCTGGCGCATGCCGGCGCCATCGGCGTGAACCCCGACCAGCGCATGCACGAGGATGCCCGCAAGCTGTGCGACCTCACCGCGGATCTGGGTACCGGGCTGCTGCAGGCCTCGGTGCTGTTCATCACCTTCGCCGGCGTGCTGTGGGGATTGTCGAGCGATTTCAGTGTCCGCGTCGGCGATGTGGATTACGCCGTGCCGGGTTTCATGCTGTGGGCGGCGATCGGTTATGCGGCGCTGGGCTCCATGATGAGCTACTGGGTGGGCGCGAGCCTCGTGGACCGCAATGCCGACCGCTATGCGCGCGAAGCGGACCTGCGTTTCGCGCTGGTGCGCATCAACGAACATCTGGACGGGATATCCCTGGCGGGCGGCGAGGCGGACGAAAAACGCCGCGTGGACCTGCGCTTCTCGAATGTGCTTGCCGCCACGGCGCGACTGATCGCGGGCCTGACCAATCTCACCTGGGTCACGGCCGGTTTCGGCTGGACCACCACCGTGGCGCCCATTCTGGTCGCGGTGCCGCTCTATTTCGGCGGCAAGATTTCCTTCGGCGGCCTGATGATGGCGGCCGCGGCCTTCACGCAGGCGCAGGGTTCGCTGCGCTGGTTCGTCGACAACTTCAGTGTGCTGGCTGACTGGCGCGCCACCTTGCTGCGCGTCGCGAGTTTCCGCACCGCGCTCACCTCGGGTGATGTCGAGCAGCGCTTCGGCGGACAGATCCAGTATGTGGAGGCGCCGTCCGGCCAGTTCGAGATCGACGGTCTGCAGGTGGCGTCGATATCTGGTCGCGATCAGCTCAATCCCGCCGCGGTGCAGGTGAAGCAGGGCGAGCGGGTGCTCATCCTCGGCGCGCCCGGCGCCGAGAAGACCTTGCTGTTCCGCGCGCTGGCGGGCCTGTGGCCCTGGGGTTCGGGGCGTGTGGCGCGTCCGGCAGGGCAGAACGTGTTCTATCTGCCGCGCGGCACACCGTATCTGCCGCGTGGCACCTTGCGTGAAGCGCTGGCCTATCCGGCGAAGGTGGAGGAGTTCCAGCAGGCGCGCTATGCGCTGGCCCTGCAACGGCTGGGGCTGGGTCATCTCGAAGGGGTGCTCGACGAGGTGCAGCGCTGGGAGAGCGAGCTGAGCTTCGATGAGCAGCTGAAGCTGGCCTTTGCGCGCATCCTGCTGCAGCAGCCTCCCTGGATACTCATCGACGGCACGCTGGGCACTCTCGAGGATGAGGCGCTGGAGAAGGTTCACGACATTCTGGAAAACGAGCTGGCCGGTGCTGGCGTGATCCACATCGGCCGCGCCGCGCTGCTGCGTGGCGGAGTGCCGCCGCGCGTGGTGCATCTGGAAAAGGTGCTTTCATGAGCCGCCCGGATTTGCGGGCAGGGTGCTGGCTTGCAGGATTGCTGCTCATCCTGATGGCCGGCCGCGCGGCGGCGCAGGAGCTGGATTTCCAGCCGCCGGCCAGTCCCGTTGCCCCCGAGGCCGCGCAGGTGATGCGTGATCTGGCGGTGCGGGTGCTGCCGGTTTACGAAGATAAGAACCCGGACCGCTTCCTGAACAATCTCGCCGCGCTGCAGGTGGTCGCGGGCGCCTATGCGCCGGCCAGCGCCAGCCGCGCGAATCTGAGGGAAAGGCGTCGCAACGAATTCGAAGGCGGCGAGACGGGTGTTCTCGACATCTATGTGCGCGCCCTGGCGCTGCAACGCGAGAGCGGCTCGTCGTTCACGCTGGCCTTTGCGCAGGTGTTTCGCGAAACCCTCTCTCCGCTGGGCGATCTTGCGGCCTTCGGCATCACCGGCTGGCGCATGCCCAGCCTCGCGCAAGAGCAGCAGATGCTGCAGCGTGCGTTCGATCCGTATCGCCGCCGGGGCGTCATTGCGCTGGCCGATGCGGTGGATCTGCTGTGGCGCTACTTCGTCTTCGATGCCTACCGGCGCATCGCCGAGCCACTGCAGACGCTCAGCCTTGCGGATGAGCAGCGGCGTTATGTGTTCGAGCAGGTCCGTGTGCCGGGCGCCAATGGCGCGCGCATCGAGGCGACCGTGGTGCGTCCGCGCAGTCCATCCGGCAAATTGCCGGCGTTGCTGGAGTTCACCGTGCTGCGGGACCCGCGTGAGCCGCTCAGTGGGCCGGCCGCGCATGGCTATGCCGGCATCGTTGCGTGGACACGGGGCAGTGATGCGGGTGGACGCGTCGAACCCTTCCTGTTCGATGGCGAGGATGCGGCGGCGGTGATCCGGTGGATTGCAAGGCAGCCCTGGAACGATGGCCGTGTCGCCATGCAGGGCGAAGGCTATAGCGGCTTTGCAGCGTGGGCGGCCGCAGGGCGTGCGCCGCAGGCGCTGAAGGCCATTGCCACCACCGACCCCGTGGCGCCCGGCATCGACATGCCCATGTCCGGCGGCATCTTCCACAATTCCTCTTATCACTGGTCGCAGCGGCTGGCGTTCCGTGGCGGGGATGAAGAGGGATGGCAGGCGCAGGATGAGGCCTGGTATGTCAGCGGCAGGCGCTACCGCGATCTGGATCGCATCAGCGCGGCGCCGGACCGGCAGTTCCAGCGCTGGCTCAGTCATCCCAGCTACGACCGCTTCTGGCAGAAGATGATCCCCTTCGGCGAGCAGTTCGCGCGCGTGCAGATTCCCGTGCTCACCGTCACGGGCTACTACTCATCAAGCCAGCCCGCCGCGCTCTACTACTTCGATCAGCATCGGCGTCATCGACCGCAGGCCGATCATCGCCTGCTGCTGGGCCCTTATGCGCAAGGCGCCGCATCACGCCCCGGCGCTCTGCTGCGCCGGTTGCCTGTCGAGCCGGTGGCGCGGCTGGACCTCGCCGAACTGCGCTACCAGTGGTTCGACCATGTGCTGAAAGGCGCGGAGCGTCCCGCGCCGCTGCAGGACCGCGTCAACTTCGTCACCAGTGGCGTCAATGAATGGCGTCATGCCGCGTCGCTCGACGCCATGGGCAATGCCACGCTGAGGTTGTACCTGGATGCCCGCGAAGTGCCGGGCGGCCATCTGCTGGCGCAGCACGATAAGCCGCCGGCGACCTTCCTGCGCACCGAGCTGTCGCTGCGCGATCGCGACGATGCTGGTCCCGTCATCCGGCCGGACTACGTGGCGCGCGCGCCGCAGACGCGGCATGCCGTTACCTTCATCAGCGCGCCGCTGGCCGCCGCGGTGGACATCGCCGGCGTGCCCGGCGGCCGGCTCGATCTGATGACGAACAAGCTGGACCTGGACCTGAACCTCGCGCTGTATGAACTGCAGGCCAATGGCGACTATGTGAAGCTGTTCGATCCGGCGGCGACCTTCCGGACCAGTTATGCTCGGGATCGCACCCAGCGCCGCCTGCTCAAGCCGGGCCGATTGCAGCAGGTTCCGATCCGCAGTGAACGCGTCACCAGCCGGCGCATCGCGGCGGGCAGCCGTCTGGTGCTGGTGCTGGGTGTGAACAAGAGGCCCGACCAGCAGATCAACTACGGCGCCGGCAATGACGTGAGCGAGGAATCCATCGCCGATGCCCGCTATCCGGTGCGCCTGCGCTGGTACAGCAGCAGCCATGTGGATCTGCCCATCCGCAAGCCGTGAAAGCGGCGCCGCGGTTACTGCGGCTTCAGGCCGGTCGCGGTGGTCGGCGAGAATTGTATCTATAATCGGCAGCATGAAATTCTATTCGTGGAACGTCAACGGCATCCGCGCCGTGGTCAAGAAGGGCACCTTCCAGCAATTCATCGCCGAACATGCGCCGGACATCCTCTGCCTGCAGGAAACCAAGGCGGAGCGTGGGCAGGCCGAGATCGATCTTCCCGAGTACCGCGAATACTGGAACTCGGCGCAGAAGAAAGGCTATTCGGGAACGGCCATCTTCTCGCGGCGCGAGCCGCTCAAGGTCGTCAACGGCTTTCCGGAGAGCTTCGC